>NZ_CP135436.1:600000-822500 GCF_032340315.1 Streptococcus sp. DTU_2020_1001019_1_SI_AUS_MUR_006
GATATTCGTCGCCTATTTTTAGACAATGCGGTGAAATACCAGATTTTACTATATCTGCTCTATCACCAGCAGTTTCAAGCCCATCAGCTGGCTCAAGAATTGATGATTAGTGAGGCTACACTTGGTCGCCACTTGGCTAGTTTAAATCAGTTTTTGTCAGAATTTGATTTATCCATCCAAAATGGCCGGTGGCGCGGTCCAGAGCATCAGATTCGCTATTTCTATTTCTGTCTTTTACGTAAGGTTTGGTCGAGTAAGGACTGGGGAAATGAAATGCAAAAGCCTGAGAGAAGGCGGGAGATTGCTAGTTTAGAAGAAATCTGTGGTGCTCAATTGTCTTCGGGGCAGAAGTTAGACTTGATTTTGTGGAATCATATTAGCCAACAACGTCTACGTGTCAATGCCTGTCAATTTCAAGTCATAGAAGATAAAATGCGAGGCTATTTTGACAATATTTTCTACCTTCGCTTGTTGAGAAAGACACCGTCCTTTTTTGTTGGGCAACACATTCCTTTGGGAACTGAGGATGGTGAGATGATGATTTTCTTCTCTTTTCTTCTTTCTCATCGCATTTTGCCCCTACATACCATGGAGTATATCCTTGGGTTTGGAGGGCGGCTGGCAGATTTGTTGACGCAACTGATTCAAAAAATGAAGAAAGAGGGGTTGCTAGGCGGTTATACGGAAGACCATGTCACCTATGAACTGAGTCAATTTTGTGGCCAAGTCTATCTATTCAAGGGCTATATTTTACAAGATCGCTATAAGTACCAGTTAGAGAATCGTCATCCTTATTTGCTGATGGAACATGATTTTAAAGAGACAGCAGAGGAGATTTTTCATGCTTTACCTGCCTTTCGGCAGGAGACGGACTTGGATAAAAAAATACTTTGGGAATTGCTTCAATTGATGGAATACATGGCAGAAAATGACGGTCATCATATGCGGATTGGTCTAGATGTAACAGCGGGTTTTCTTGTCTTTTCAAGAATGACTGCTATCTTGAAACGCTATTTGGAATACAATCGTTTTATTACTATTGAAGCCTATGACCCTAGTCGGCACTACGATTTGCTGGTTACCAATAATCCTATTCATAAAAAAGACCAGACTCCAGTATATTATTTAAAAAACGACTTAGATATGGAAGATTTGGCAGCGATTCGTCAGATACTATTTGCTTAAAAGGCTTGGGAATCCAGGTCTTTTTTGTGAAATTCTCACAATCTTATCAATTTTTTTTAAAATTTTAAAAAACTTGATAAACAAGAAAGCGCTTTATTTTGTATACTAGTTACTGTAAAGAGGAAATAACCTCAAGATCTTTATCAGGAGGACAGCACATGTCACAAGAAAAATACATTATGGCCATTGACCAAGGGACTACCAGTTCTCGTGCCATTATTTTTAACAAAAAAGGGGAAAAGGTCAGCTCAAGTCAAAAAGAATTCACACAAATCTTTCCACAAGCAGGTTGGGTTGAGCACAATGCCAATGAAATTTGGAACTCAGTCCAGTCAGTAATCGCTGGGGCTTTTATCGAAAGTGGTATCAAGCCAAATCAAATCCAAGCTATCGGGATTACCAACCAGCGTGAAACGACAGTTGTTTGGGATAAAAAGACAGGTCTTCCTATCTATAATGCCATCGTTTGGCAGTCTCGCCAGACAGCGCCTTTGGCTGAACAACTAAAAAAACAAGGTTATGTAGAGAAATTCCATGAGAAGACTGGTCTGATCATCGATGCTTACTTCTCTGCGACCAAGGTTCGTTGGATCTTGGACCATGTAGAAGGCGCTCAAGAGCGAGCAGAAAAGGGTGAGTTGCTCTTTGGTACGATTGACACTTGGTTGGTTTGGAAATTGACTGACGGTGCGGCTCACGTGACGGATTACTCAAATGCAGCCCGTACCATGCTTTATAACATTAAAGAACTCAAATGGGATGACGAGATTTTGGAAATCCTCAACATTCCGAAGGCTATGCTGCCAGAGGTTCGTTCTAACTCTGAAATCTACGGTAAGACAGCGCCATTCCATTTCTACGGTGGAGAAGTGCCAATCTCAGGTATGGCTGGGGACCAACAGGCAGCCCTCTTTGGACAGTTGGCCTTTGAACCAGGTATGGTCAAGAATACTTATGGAACTGGTTCTTTCATCATCATGAATACTGGTGAAGAAATGCAGTTGTCTGAAAATAACCTCTTGACAACGATTGGTTACGGAATTAACGGTAAGGTTTATTATGCCTTGGAAGGTTCTATCTTCATCGCAGGAAGTGCCATTCAATGGCTTCGTGACGGACTTCGCATGGTTGAAAACTCACCAGAGTCTGAAAAATATGCTCGTGACTCTCACAATAATGACGAAGTTTATGTCGTTCCAGCCTTTACAGGTTTAGGTGCTCCATACTGGAACCAAAATGCTCGTGGTTCTGTCTTTGGCTTAACTCGTGGAACAAGCAAAGAAGATTTTATCAAGGCAACCTTGCAATCTATCGCTTATCAAGTGCGTGATATCATCGATACCATGCAAGTGGATGCTCAGACAGCTATCCAAGTCTTGAAGGTGGATGGCGGTGCAGCTATGAATAACTTTCTCATGCAGTTCCAAGCGGACATCTTAGGAATCGACATCGCACGCGCCAAAAACTTGGAAACAACTGCTCTAGGAGCAGCCTTCCTAGCAGGTTTGTCAGTAGGCTACTGGAAGGATTTGGATGAGTTGAAACTCTTGAATGAGACAGGAGAACTTTTTGAGCCATCCATGAACGAATCTCGCAAGGAACAACTCTACAAAGGCTGGAAGAAAGCTGTGAAAGCAACTCAAGTATTTGCGGAAATCGACGACTAATACTGGAAGAATAAAGCGACTCAGTTAGAAAGTGTGTAAATATGGAATTTTCAAAGAAAACACGTGAATTATCAATTCAAAAAATGCAGGAACGTACCTTGGACCTCTTGATTATCGGTGGAGGAATCACAGGGGCTGGTGTAGCCTTGCAGGCGGCAGCTAGCGGTCTTGAGACTGGTTTGATTGAAATGCAGGACTTCGCAGAAGGAACATCAAGCCGTTCAACAAAATTGGTTCACGGAGGTCTGCGTTACCTCAAACAATTCGACGTAGAAGTGGTGTCAGATACAGTTTCTGAACGTGCAGTGGTTCAACAAATCGCACCACACATTCCAAAACCAGACCCAATGCTCTTGCCAGTTTACGATGAGGATGGAGCGACCTTTAGCCTCTTCCGTCTTAAAGTAGCTATGGACCTTTACGACCTCTTGGCAGGGGTTAATAACACGCCAGCTGCTAACAAGGTTTTGAGCAAGGAAGAAGTCTTGGAACGTCAACCAAACTTGAAGAAAGAAGGTTTGGTAGGAGGTGGGGTTTACCTTGACTTCCGTAACAACGATGCCCGTCTCGTGATTGAAAACATCAAACGTGCTAACCAAGATGGTGCCCTCATTGCCAACCACGTGAAGGCAGAAGGATTCCTCTTTGACGAAAGTGGCAAGATTACAGGTGTTGTAGCTCGTGATTTGTTGACAGACCAAGTCTTTGAAATCAAGGCTCGTCTGGTGATCAACACAACAGGTCCTTGGAGCGATAAGGTACGCAATTTGTCTAATAAGGGAACACAATTCTCACAAATGCGTCCAACTAAGGGAGTTCACTTGGTAGTGGATTCAAGCAAGATTAAGGTCTCACAGCCAGTTTACTTTGACACAGGTTTGGGTGACGGTCGTATGGTCTTTGTTCTCCCACGTGAAAACAAGACTTACTTCGGTACAACAGATACAGACTACACAGGCGATTTGGAACATCCAAAAGTGACTCAAGAAGATGTAGATTACCTACTTGGCATTGTCAACAACCGCTTCCCAGAAGCTAACATCACTATTGACGATATCGAAAGCAGCTGGGCAGGTCTTCGTCCATTGATTGCAGGTAATAGCGCTTCTGACTACAATGGAGGAAATAATGGAACTATTAGCGATGAAAGCTTCAATAGCTTGATTGCGACTGTCGAAGCTTATCTATCGAAAGAAAAAACGCGTGAAGATGTTGAATCTGCTGTCAGCAAGCTTGAAAGCAGCACATCAGAGAAACATTTGGATCCATCTGCAGTTTCTCGTGGTTCGAGCTTAGATCGTGATGACAATGGCCTTTTGACCCTTGCTGGTGGTAAAATAACAGACTACCGTAAGATGGCAGAAGGGGCTATGGAGCGCGTAGTTGACATCCTCAAAGCAGAATTTGACCGTAGCTTTAAACTGATCAACTCTAAGACTTACCCTGTTTCAGGTGGAGAATTGAATCCAGCAAATGTGGACTCAGAAATCGAAGCCTTTGCGCAACTTGGAGTGTCACGTGGTTTGGATAGCAAGGAAGCTCACTATCTCGCAAATCTTTACGGTTCAAATGCACCTAAGGTCTTTGCTCTTGCTCATAGTTTGGAACAAGCGCCAGGACTCAGCTTGGCAGACACCTTGTCCCTTCACTATGCAATGCGTAACGAGTTGGCTCTTAGCCCAGTTGACTTCCTCCTTCGTCGTACCAACCACATGCTCTTTATGCGTGATAGCTTGGATAGCATCGTTGAGCCAATTTTGGATGAAATGGGACGATTCTATGACTGGACAGAAGAAGAGAAAACAACTTACCGTGTTGATGTCGAAGCAGCTCTTGCTCAAAATGACTTGGCAGCATTAAAAAATTAAGAAAAACTAGAAGAGAGGGAGACAAGCGTTCCTTGCTTTCTCTCTCCTTCTTTTAAATGGAGACAAAGATATGATGAAAGAATTATTTGGAGAATTTTTGGGAACTTTAATCCTGATTCTTCTAGGAAATGGTGTTGTTGCAGGTGTGGTTCTTCCCAAAACTAAGAGTAACAATTCAGGATGGATTGTCATCACTATGGGTTGGGGGATTGCCGTTGCTGTCGCAGCCTTTGTGTCTGGCAAGCTCAGTCCAGCTCATTTAAACCCAGCTGTGACCATTGGTGTGGCCTTAAAAGGTGGCCTGCCTTGGGCATCCGTTTTCCCTTACATCCTAGCTCAGTTTGCAGGAGCTATGCTCGGTCAGATTTTGGTTTGGTTGCAATTCAAACCACATTATGATGCAGAAGAAAACGCAGGAAATATCCTGGCAACCTTCAGTACTGGACCAGCCATCAAAGATACTGTGTCAAACTTGATAAGTGAAATCCTTGGCACCTTTGTATTGGTATTGACAATCTTTGCTTTGGGACTTTATGACCTTCAAGCAGGAATCGGAACCTTTGCAGTGGGGACTTTGATTGTCGGTATCGGTCTATCACTAGGTGGGACAACAGGTTATGCCTTGAACCCTGCGCGTGACCTTGGACCTCGTATCATGCACAGCATCTTGCCAATTCCAAACAAGGGAGACGGAGACTGGTCTTACGCTTGGATTCCTGTTGTAGGACCTGTTATCGGTGCAGCCTTGGCCGTTTTTGTATTCTCGCTTTTCTAAGATAAAAGAGCTATTTGTAACAAAGTTTGAGATTGGATTCTCAGGCTCTTTTTTTGTTTTTATTTATGACAAAAAGATTGATATCTTAACTTATCTTAAAATAAGCTAAAATCAACTTCCAAAAAATGGTAAACAGTTGAAAATAGAGGGAATAAAGTGGTAAAATGGGAACAAGAAAAAATAGTAATTGTTTGTGGAAAAATTGACGGAAATTTACAGAAAAGAAATCGATCATGGATAGAAAGAAACCATTATATATTTTTTTAGGGCAAACGGTCCTGTATTTTATTGTTTTACTGGGTTTGCTTTATTTCTTTAGTTATCTTGGTCAAGGTCAGGGTGGCTTTATCTACAATGAATTTTAACTTTAAGGAGAAAACGAACTGTGTCTAATAAACCGATAAAAGATATGATTGAAGCGATTGAGTACTTCGCCCAAACTCAGCCTAGCTTTCCAGTCTATAACGTTCTTGGTGAGGAACGTACCTATGGTGATTTGAAGGCTGATTCGGATAGTTTGGCTGCAACCATCGATCAACTAGATTTACCTGAAAAATCTCCTGTAGTAGTTTTTGGTGGTCAGGAGTATGAGATGTTGGCTACCTTTGTAGCATTGACCAAGTCAGGTCATGCCTACATTCCAATTGACAGTCATTCGGCCTTGGAGCGAGTTTCAGCTATTTTAGAAGTGGCAGAGCCAAGTTTGATTATTGCCATCTCAGACTTTCCATTGGAGCAGGTCTCTACGCCAATGATGACTCTAACTCAGGTTCAAGAAGCCTTTGCTCAGGGGGCAAGCTATGAGATGACGCATCCAGTCAAGGGCGATGATAATTACTATATCATCTTTACTTCTGGTACGACTGGTAAGCCAAAGGGAGTGCAGATTTCCCATGATAATCTCCTCAGCTTTACCAACTGGATGATTACGGACAAGGAATTTGCGACGCCAGATCGTCCACAAATGTTGGCGCAACCACCGTATTCCTTTGACTTGTCTGTCATGTATTGGGCACCAACCTTGGCTCTTGGAGGAACGCTTTTTGCCCTCCCATCAGCCATTACTCAAGATTTCAAACAACTCTTTGCGACCATCTTTTCTCTACCGATTGCTATCTGGACTTCGACACCATCTTTTGCAGATATGGCTATGTTGTCTGAAGATTTCAATGCTGAAAAGATGCCAGGTATTACCCATTTTTACTTTGATGGGGAAGAGTTGACAGTTAAAACTGCTCAAAAATTACGCGAACGTTTCCCAAATGCACGCATTATCAATGCTTACGGGCCAACGGAAGCAACAGTTGCTTTGTCAGCAGTCGCTATTACAGATGAGATGCTAGCGACACTTAAACGCTTGCCAATTGGTTACACCAAAGAAGATTCTCCAACCTTCATCATTGATGAGGGAGGGAATAAATTACCAAATGGAGAACAAGGGGAGATCATCGTATCTGGTCCAGCTGTTTCAAAAGGTTATATGAATAATCCTGAGAAAACAGCTGAAGCTTTCTTCGAATTTGAAGGTCTGCCAGCCTACCATACGGGAGATGTCGGAACGATGACGGATGAAGGTCTTCTTCTTTACGGTGGACGGATGGACTTCCAGATCAAGTTTAATGGCTATCGTATTGAGCTAGAAGATGTTTCTCAAAACTTGAACAAATCTCAGTACGTTGAATCCGCTGTTGCAGTTCCACGTTACAACAAAGACCACAAGGTTCAAAACCTCTTGGCCTATGTTATTTTAAAAGATGGCGTCAAAGAACAATTTGAGCGCGACATCGATATCACGAAAGCGATCAAGGAAGACTTGGAAGATATTATGATGTCTTACATGATGCCGTCTAAGTTCCTTTACAGAAAGGAATTACCACTAACTCCAAATGGCAAGATTGACATTAAAGGCTTAATCAATGAGGTAAACAATAGATGATGGAGCTTCTTAAACAGCTTCCTCATATCGAGCCTTATGGAAATCTACAGTACTTTGTCTACGTGATTACTGCTACCTTGCCCATCTTTATCGGTCTTTTTTTCAAAAAACGTTTTGGCTGGTATGAAATATTGGTTAGTCTCTTCTTTATCGTTACCATGTTGACGGGTGGCAAGACCAATCAGTTGGCTGCCTTGGCTATTTACCTATGCTGGCAAATTGTACTGGTTCTTTTATACAAGCAGTATCGAAAAAGTAAGGATAGCAAGTGGGTCTTCTACCTAGTTAGTTTTCTGTCCCTCCTTCCGATTATCTTTGTCAAGGTGCAACCAGCTATCAATGGAACGCAGTCTTTGCTTGGATTTTTGGGAATTTCTTACCTGACCTTTCGTTCGGTTGGAATCATCATCGAACTTAGAGATGGAGTCATTAAGGATTTGAAGATGTGGGAGTATTTGCGTTTTCTTCTCTTTATGCCGACATTTTCAAGTGGTCCTATTGATCGTTTCAAACGTTTTAATGAAAATTATCAGACGATTCCAGAGCGGGATGAGTTGATGGATATGCTAGCCGAGTCCGTTCGGTATATCATGTGGGGATTTCTGTATAAATTTATCCTAGCTCATATTTTAGGCGAGATTTTATTGCCACCACTAAAGAATTTAGCTTTACAAACAGGTGGCTTCTTTAACTACTACGTAGTTGCAGTCATGTACACATTTGGTTTGGAGCTCTTCTTTGATTTTGCAGCTTACTCTATGTTTGCTCTAGCTATTTCAAATCTGATGGGGATTCGTAGTCCGATTAACTTCAACAAACCTTTCTTGTCAAGAGATTTGAAAGAGTTTTGGAATCGCTGGCACATGAGTTTATCCTTCTGGTTCCGTGACTTTGTCTTTATGCGCATGGTCATGGTGATGACGAGAAAGAAGCTTTTTAAGAATCGAAATGTGACTTCAAGTGTCGCCTATATCCTGAACATGCTCCTTATGGGGTTCTGGCATGGGATAACTTGGTTTTACATCGCCTACGGACTCTTTCATGGAGTGGGCTTAGTCATTAATGATGCCTGGGTTCGAAAGAAAAAAACGCTCAATAAAGAACGGAAAAAAGCAGGGAAAGCTCTCTTGCCTGAGAATCGCTGGGTTCAGTTGCTTGGCATGGTGATAACCTTCCATGTCGTGATGGTTTCATTCTTAATCTTTTCTGGATTTTTGAATGATTTATGGTTTAAAAAATAAAAGGAATTAAAAAATGGATATCAAATCAGAAGTTATTGAAATTATTGATGAATTATTTATGGAAGATGTATCTGACATGATGGATGAAGATCTTTTTGACGCGGGTGTCTTGGACAGTATGGGAACCGTTGAATTGATCGTGGAAATCGAAAATCGCTTTGACATTCGTGTCCCAGTTACAGAATTTGGTCGTGACGACTGGAATACAGCTAATAAAATCGTAGCAGGGATTACGGAGTTAAAGAATGCTTAAACGCCTGTGGTTAATCTTCGGGCCCATTCTTATTGCAGGTTTATTGGTTCTTCTACTCATTGTTTTCTATCCTAGTAGTAAGAGTCATAATCTAATGGAGGAAAAATACTCTGCAGCCTCGATAAGTGCAGAAAGTTTCAAAGAGAGAAGCCAAAAAGTGAGAGCTCTCACGGATCCTAATATACGTTTTATACCCTTTTTGGGTTCGAGTGAATGGATTCGTTTTGATAGCATGCATCCAGCAGTATTAGCTGAAAAGTATAATCGCCCCTATCGTCCTTATTTTATGGGGCAGGCAGGAGCAGCTTCTCTTAGTCAGTACTTTGGGCTACAACAAATCACATCTGAGCTTGAAAACAAACAAGCGGTATTTGTAATCTCTCCACAATGGTTTACAAAAGAGGAGCACGATGCGCCTACTTTTCAAAGCTTTTTTAACAATGACCAGTTGACGGCCTTTTTGGAAAATCAATCCGGAGATCTGGCCTCTCAATATGCGGCCACTAGACTCTTGAAGCAAAATCCAAGAGTACCAATGAAGGGAATTGTTGAGAAGCTGGCCAAGAATGAACAATTGTCAGACTTTGATCAAACGATGGTTAATCTCTCTGCCGAGTTCAATGAAAGACAAGCTGCTCTTTTTGGTCAATTCTCCATTCATGGTCGATTAAAGTACAAAGATCATGTTGAGAAATATTTGAGCAGTCTCCCAGAACAATTTTCTTATGAAGAATTGGAAAATATTGCACGTAAAGATGCAGAGGAAAATACGACCAATAATGATTTGGGAATGGAGAACCACTTTTATAATACTCAACTAAAGAAGGACTTAAAAAATTTAGAAGGCTATCAAAAGAATTATAACTTTCTCCAATCAAGTGAGTACAATGATTTGCAGCTAGTGCTCGATCAATTTGCCAAATCTAAGGTCAATGTACTCTTTGTCTTTCAACCTGTCAATAAAAAATGGATGGACTATACAGGTTTGAGTGAGGAAATGTATCAACACTCTGTCGAAAAAATTCGTTACCAGTTGGAGAGTCAAGGTTTCACCAATATTGCTGATTTTTCAAAAAATGGTGGAGATCCTTACTTTGTTAAGGATACGATTCATATTGGTTGGTTAGGCTGGTTGGCGTTTGATAAGGTTGTAAATCCTTTTTTGAGCAATCCAACAACAGCACCTAATTACCAAATGAATGATCGTTTCTTTAGCCAAGATTGGGCGGATTACGATGGTAACATCAAAGATTTTCAATAATAATATAGAAAAGAGTTTGAGCTTTTTGTTCAGACTTTTTTTATGAAATGTCGGATAGGTTACCTTCAAAAAGGTTAAAAGTTTTAAAATGATGCTAAATAGCGTATAATGGTAGAAGAAAGAAGAGAAAGGGATTTCAATATGAATAAACGTTTTTTGTTGCCTGTCCTATCGACAGCCCTATTAGCTCCAGCCTTTTTAGCTGGGCAAGTCTATGCTGAAGAAGCAATAACTCCTGCAGAAAGTTCAGCTGTCGTAGCGACTCCTGCTACGTCGGCGACTCCGGCTCCTGTTGATAGCCCTGCGGTACCGGAAACTTCGGCAACTTCAGAAGCAGATGCACCTGCAGAAGCTCCGTCAGCTCCTGCTGAATCTCCTAAAAGCGAAGAAAAGGACACTGTTATCTTACATACCAATGATGTGCATGGTCGTATCGTAGAAGAAAAAGGAGTAATCGGAGATGCCAAACTCGCGACAGTTATTGAGAAGGAGCGAGAAAAGGGCAACCAAACGACTCTAGTAGTGGATGCAGGTGATGCCTTCCAAGGTCTGCCGATTTCAAACTCTACAAAGGGTGAAGCTCGTGCCAAAATCCTAAACGAGATGGGCTATGATGCTATGGCTGTAGGAAATCACGAGTTTGACTTTGGACTTGACGAAGCTAAAAAATACAAAGAAATCTTGAACTTCCCACTGCTTAGCTCAAATACTTATGTTAATGGAGCTCGTCTATTTGAAGCAGCAACAATTGTTGATAAGAACAAGGATGTTGCAGGTGATGAGTTTGTCGTCATCGGTGTGACAACACCTGAAACAGCTACTAAGACCCACCCTAAAAATGTTAACGGCGTAACCTTTACAGAACCGATTGCAGAGGTTAACAAGGTTATCGAAGAAATTCAAGCTAAAGCCTTGGCAGAAGGCAAAGACTACAAACACTATGTTGTCCTTGCTCACTTGGGAGTTGATACAACAACACCAGTAGAATGGCGCGGTTCAACACTTGCAGAAGCACTTTCAAAAAATCCTCTTTTGAAAGGTAAGCGTGTTACAGTGATTGATGGTCACTCTCATACAGTAGAATCGACTACTTATGGTGACAATGTGACTTACAACCAGACAGGAAGTTATCTTCATAACGTTGGTAAAATCACATACAAATCTCGACAATTATTGGGTGATCCTTCACTCATTGCGGCTGCAGATGCTAAGAAATTGGAAGCCAATCCAAAAATTGAAAAACTTGTCAAGGACATCAAACAAAAGTATGACGCTGAAAATGCTGTAGAAGTTGTTTCAAATAGTCCAGTTGAATTGAACGGTGACCGTGAAAATGTCCGTGTCCGTGAAACCAACCTTGGGAATGTCGTAGCAGATTCTCTCTACCAGTATGGTCAAACAGGATTTAGTCATCCAACAGATATCGCTGTGACAAATGGTGGTGGCTTGCGTGAAACGATTTCCAAAGATAAGCCAATTACAAAAGGAAATGTCATTGCGGTTCTACCATTTGGAAACACAATCTCACAAATTCAAGTAACTGGTCAGCAAGTTTTTGATATGTTTGAAAAATCACTAGGATCTATCTTGCAGGTGGATAAGGCAGGAAAAACTGTCTTGGATGAAAATGGTCAACCATTGCTAGAACCAAGTGGTGGATTCTTACAGATTTCAGGAGCCAAAGTCTATTACGATACAAACTTAACTGCAGGCAAACGTGTCTTGGCTATTCAAGTGAAGAATCGTGCGACTGGTCTTTATGAAAAACTAGATTTGGAAAAAGTTTACTACCTAGCAACCAATGACTTCCTTGCAGCAGGTGGTGACGGTTACACTATGCTTGGTGGAGCTCGAGAAGAAGGCCCTTCAATGGATGCTGCCTTTGAAGATTACCTTAAAACAGCTGATTTGACTCAGTATGAAAAGGTAAATCCAAATTCACGCACGATTTCTGTGGACTCAAAAACATTTAAACTTCCTGAAGAAGGTAAAGAGCAAGATCCAGCTAAACCAGGAAAAGATTCAGCAACAGATCCGGTTAAAACAGAAAAAGATCAAGCAATAATTCCTACTCAACCAGGAAAAAATCAGGGAACAACTCCGGCTAATTCAGGAAATGATGCAACTAAGCCAGGAAAAACTCAAGAGACCACTCCAGCTAAAACTGAGAAGGACTCAGCAACAAAAACAACTCCATCAGGAAAAAATCAAGGAACAACTCCTGCCCAAACATCTACTGTAAAAGTTGATTATAAGGTTGCAGATAAATTTGTCAATAAGACAGTCGTATCAGAAAAAATACTTCCGAATACAGGTAGTGAACAATCTATTTTCATGATGCTATTGGGTATGATTCTTGGAGCGACAGCCCTCTGGACTAGCCGCAAACAAGAAAAATAATTCTAAAGGATGAAAACATCTCAGGTGTTTTCATCTTTTTTCTTGACTCCTTGCTTGGATGTGATATACTTAACTAGTAAAGGAATGGTGTGATATTCAATAAAAATCAAAGAGCAAACTAGGAAGCGAGACGCAGGCTGTACTTGAGTACGCCAAGACGAAGCTGACGTGGTTTGAATTTGATTTTTGAAGAGTATGAAAACCTTGTATTTATAGAAATTCCGTTCTGAGAAAGGAGCAAATCATGAGACAGTTGGCAAAAGATATCGATCAATTTTTAAACGAGATTATTTTAAAAGCTGAAAATCAGCATGAAATTTTGATTGGCCATTGCACGAGTGATGTGGCCTTGACCAATACCCAGGAGCATATTCTCATGCTTTTATCAGAGGAGTCGCTAACCAACTCTGAGTTGGCGCGTCGTCTCAATGTCAGTCAAGCTGCCGTTACCAAGGCTATCAAATCCTTGGTCAAGGAGGGGATGTTGGAGACATCTAAGGATCCCAAGGATGCTCGCGTTATCTTCTATCAATTGACAGACTTGGCACGACCAATTGCTGAGGAACACCACCATCATCATGAGCATACCCTCTCGACTTATGAGCAGGTTGCCACTCAGTTCACACCAAACGAACAAAAAATTATCCAGCGGTTTTTAACTGCTTTAGTAGGAGAAATCAAGTAATGAGATACATCACAGTAGAGGATTTGTCCTTCTATTATGACAAGGAACCTGTGCTTGAGCATATCAATTACAGTGTTGATAGTGGGGAATTTGTCACACTGACAGGAGAAAATGGAGCGGCAAAGACTACTCTTATCAAAGCAAGTCTAGGTATTTTACAACCGAGAATTGGTAAAGTTACCATTTCAAAGACAAATATTCATGGGAAAAAATTAAGAATTGCCTATCTTCCTCAGCAGATTGCCAGTTTTAATGCGGGCTTTCCCAGCACAGTTTATGAATTTGTCAAATCAGGTCGCTATCCAAGAAAGGGCTGGTTCCGTCGTTTGAATGCCCATGATGAAGAACACATCAAGGCTAGTTTAAACTCAGTTGGCATGTGGGAACATCGGGATAAACGCATTGGTTCTCTCTCTGGTGGGCAAAAGCAAAGAGCGGTCATTGCACGTATGTTTGCTTCAGATCCAGATATCTTTATATTGGATGAGCCGACAACAGGGATGGATGCAGGTACCAAGAATGAATTTTATGAGCTCATGCACCATAGTGCCCACCATCATGGCAAGGCTGTTTTGATGATTACTCACGATCCTGAAGAAGTTAAGGATTACGCAGATCGTAATATCCACCTTGTTCGTGACCAAGATTCGCCATGGCGTTGTTTCAATGTCCATGAAAATGATCAGGAGGTGGAACATGCTTAATCTATTTTCTTATGATTTTATGCAGCGAGCCTTTTTGGCAGTTATTGCCATGAGTCTCTTTTCACCAGTTCTTGGGACTTTCCTAATCTTGCGTCGTCAAAGTCTTATGAGTGATACTCTCAGCCACGTTTCGCTTTCGGGGGTTGCCTTTGGCTTGGTTTTAGGAATTTCTCCGACCATCTCAACTATTGCCATTGTCTTGATTGCAGCGGTCTTCCTTGAATACCTGCGTACTGTTTATAAAAGCTTTATGGAGATTGGGACAGCTATTCTCATGTCTACAGGACTTGCAGTTTCACTCATTGTGATGAGTAAGGGGAAGAGTTCTAGTTCGATGAGTCTGGATCAGTATCTTTTTGGTTCTATCGTGACCATTAGTCAAGAGCAGGTCATTGGGCTCTTTGTTATTGCAGCGGTTGTTTTAATCCTGACCTTCCTCTTTTTAAGACCCATGTATATCCTAACATTTAACGAGGATACAGCTTTTGTCGATGGACTTCCAGTGCGTACCATGTCTATTCTCTTTAACATGGTGACGGGTGTGGCTATTGCTCTTATGATTCCAGCTGCAGGGGCACTTTTGGTATCAACTATCATGGTCTTGCCGGCTAGTATCGCTTTGCGTTTAGGGAAGAACTTTAGTTCCGTGATGATTCTAGCTAGTGCCATTGGATTTCTAGGTATGGTGGCGGGACTCTATATTTCCTATTATGCAGAGACACCACCGAGTGCAAGTATCACCCTTATCTTTGTAGTTGTCTTCTTGTTAGTCAGCTTACTCAAACGTTTTATCAAATAGGAGAAGTACATGAAAAAACTAGGCCTACTTTTGGC
Source organism: Streptococcus sp. DTU_2020_1001019_1_SI_AUS_MUR_006 (assembly GCF_032340315.1). Classification (NCBI taxonomy): domain Bacteria; kingdom Bacillati; phylum Bacillota; class Bacilli; order Lactobacillales; family Streptococcaceae; genus Streptococcus; species Streptococcus sp. DTU_2020_1001019_1_SI_AUS_MUR_006. The sequence goes on from NZ_CP135436.1 coordinate 614,810, forward strand.
AAGTCTTGTGACAGTCTTCTTAGTTGCTTGTTCTAATCAAAAACAGGCAGACGGAAAATTAAATATTGTCACAACTTTCTATCCTGTCTACGAATTTACCAAGCAAGTAGCAGGAGATACAGCCAATGTCGAGCTCTTGATTGGGGCAGGGACAGAACCACATGATTATGAACCATCGCCTAAGGCAGTTGCTAAAATCCAAGACGCCGACGCCTTTGTGTATGAAAATGAGAACATGGAAACATGGGTTCCCAAGCTTTTAGATTCACTAGATGCGAAAAAAGTAAAAACAATTAAGGCTACTGGAGATATGTTGCTTCTTCCAGGTAGTGAAGAAGAGGAGGACCATGACCATGGTGAAGAAGGCCATCATCACGAGTATGACCCTCATGTATGGTTGTCTCCTGCGCGTGCCATTAAGCTTGTAGAACATATCCGTGATAGTCTTTCAGCTGACTATCCAGATAAAAAGGCAACCTTTGAGCAAAATGCAGCAGCCTATATCGAGAAATTGCAAGCTTTGGACAAGTCCTATACTGAAGGACTTTCTAGTGCTAAACAAAAAAGTTTTGTGACTCAACACGCGGCCTTCCGTTATCTAGCTTTAGATTACGGACTCAATCAAGTCTCTATCTCAGGGCTTTCACCAGATGCGGAGCCGTCAGCAAGTCGCTTGGCAGAATTGACCGAGTACATCAAGAAAAACAAGATTTCTTATATTTACTTTGAAGAAAATGCCTCACAAGCCCTAGCTAATACTCTCTCAAAAGAAACAGGAGTTAAGTTAGACGTTCTGAATCCTCTGGAAAGCTTGACCGAAGAGGACATGAAAGCTGGAGAAAACTATATCTCTGTCATGGAGAAAAATCTCAAGGCCCTCAAGCAAACAACTGACCAAGCAGGGGCAGAAATTGAGCCAGAAAAAGCAGAGGAAACTAAAACCGTTCAAAATGGTTACTTTGAAGATGCCGATGTCAAGGATCGTACCTTGAGTGACTATGCTGGTAACTGGCAGTCAGTCTATCCTTTCCTTGAAAATGGAACTCTAGACCAAGTCTTTGACTACAAGGCTAAGTTGACTGGTAAGATGACTAAGGATGAATACAAGGCCTACTATCAAAAAGGCTATCAAACCGATGTATCTAAGATTAATATCACGGATAATACTATGGAATTCATCCAAGGTGACCAAAGTAAGAAATATACATACAAGTATGTCGGCAAGAAAATTTTGACTTATAAGAAAGGGAATCGAGGAGTTCGTTATCTCTTTGAAGCGACAGATGCGGATGCTGGACAATTTAAGTATGTTCAGTTTAGCGACCACAATATCGCACCAGTCAAGGCAGAGCATTTCCATATCTTCTTTGGAGGCACTAGCCAGGAAGCCCTCTTTGAAGAAATGGATAACTGGCCAACCTACTATCCAGAGAATTTATCTGGTCAAGAAATCGCCCAAGAAATGTTGGCTCATTAAGATACGATTCACATGATAAAAGCGAACAGGAAAGTTTTCTGGTTATCAGAATCCTCTCTTGTCCGCTTTTTTGAGTTTTGTCAGTTAAAGAGCTTTTGCACTTCTTTTTGTACTTATGGCCTTATTGAATACCAAGTTTTCATTACTTGTCAAAGCCTTGTAAAGCCTTTTCGCGTTCTTCTACTTGTCCCTTGGCATCTAGTTTATTACCACCGTAAACTGCTGTTTCCCATGATCCATACATTGGATTTGGGAAGATGATGAATTTTTCACCAAATTCTTTTTGCAATTCTTCAAGTTGTTTGTCACGATCAGCTTCAGAAGTCTTAGAAAAATCTGCAAAGTCTACAAGGTTATCACCAAATAGTAACACAAGATTTGTCTTTTCTTGAACCGCTTGTCGACGACCTTCTTTGGATTTTACACCACTTTCTAGGAACATGAGGTGATCACGTCCTTGTACAGGAATACCTTCGCTTTCTAGATTTTTAATGGTAGCATCTACTTGGTCGACTGAACGGTCAGAAATATAGTAGATTTGGACACCGTTTTGATCGGCAAACTGAAGAAAATCTTTAGCACCTGGGACGGCTTTTGCTGCAGCTTTTTGGACCCAAACATCCCAATTTTCAGGTGTGAATGCTGTTCCATCTTTGACATTTTGAACTTGATATGGACTGTTATCTAGGACCGTTTCGTCCAAGTCCAAAACAATCGAATAAGGCTTGTCTGATTCTGTTTTCAGTAATTCCTTTAGACGATCTGTAGCAACATTATAACCTTGTAGATACAAGGCTTTTGTTTCGGCCGCTTTTTGATACCAGAGAGTTGACATGGTATTTTCTCTAGACCGTAGTTGGTCGTAAGTCATTGTAATCTGATTGTCAGATGAGTTATTAGCGGATGTTTGTGTTTCTGTGGATTTTGTGGCGCAGCTGGTCAATAAGATGACAGATGCAAGTGCAGAAACGATTGTAACAGTGGTTTTAGCTGTTTTCATAAAATGTCTCCTGTCTATTAATTTCAATAACAGTATAGCATGAGGGAATAGTTAAGGCAAGCGTTTTCCTAAATATGGACTTGATTTTCCAGAGAAAGATGTAGATAATTAACGGATTAGAGGAAGAGAAAAATATTTTAAAACCTTGAAAAATCAAAGAAAATCAGGTATAATATAAATAATCATTTGTCGTAGGTTTTGTCTGAAATATTGTCCGGACAAGGCTCACAGCAGTTAAATCTCCTGAAAAAGTCGGATTTAGCTGCTCTTTTTGTGCTTTTTTTCAGTTTTTTTGACCTTTGTAACAAAGATTTAAAGATTCTGAAAATTAGTCGAGGGGGATAAGTTGATAGGGTGTTTAGAACCATCTAACGATAATTACTAGCTTAGATCACTAAGCTTGGAACTTTATTTAAAAAGGAGAATCATCTTGGCAGGACATGACGTTCAATACGGGAAACATCGTACCCGTCGTAGTTTTTCAAGAATCAAAGAAGTTCTTGACTTACCAAATTTGATTGAAATTCAAACTGATTCATTTAAAGATTTCCTAGACCATGGTCTGAAGGAAGTGTTTGAAGATGTATTGCCAATTTCAAACTTCACAGACACAATGGAGTTGGAATTTGTAGGCTATGAGATCAAAGAACCAAAATACACGCTAGAGGAAGCACGTATCCACGATGCCAGCTACTCAGCACCTATCTTTGTAACCTTCCGCTTGATTAACAAAGAAACTGGCGAAATTAAGACACAGGAAGTCTTCTTTGGTGACTTCCCGATCATGACTGAGATGGGTACCTTCATCATCAATGGTGGTGAGCGTATCATCGTATCACAGTTGGTGCGTTCTCCAGGTGTTTACTTTAATGATAAGGTAGACAAAAATGGTAAAGTGGGCTACGGTTCAACTGTAATTCCTAACCGTGGAGCTTGGTTAGAGCTTGAAAGCGACTCAAAAGACATCGCCTATACTCGTATCGACCGTACTCGTAAGATTCCATTTACGACCTTGGTTCGTGCGCTTGGTTTCTCAGGTGATGACGAAATCTTTGATATCTTTGGTGACAGCGATCTTGTTCGTAACACTGTTGAAAAAGATATTCACAAGAATCCAATGGACTCTCGTACAGACGAAGCTTTGAAGGAAATTTACGAACGTCTTCGTCCAGGTGAGCCTAAGACTGCTGAAAGCTCACGTAGCTTGCTAGTGGCTCGTTTCTTTGACCCACGTCGTTATGACTTGGCAGCAGTTGGTCGTTACAAAATCAATAAAAAACTCAATGTTAAAACACGTTTGCTCAACCAAACCATTGCAGAGCCATTGGTAGACCCTGAAACAGGTGAAATCTTGGTAGAAGCTGGAACAATCATGACTCGTAGCGTGATTGAGAGCATTGAAAGCCATTTGGATGGCGATTTGAACAAGATTGTCTACATTCCAAATGATGCTGCTGTAGTAACAGAGCCAGTTGTTCTTCAAAAATTCAAGGTTGTTGCACCAACTGATCCAGACCGTGTTGTAACAATCATCGGTAATGCAAATCCAGATGACAAGGTTCGTATCGTAACGCCTGCAGATATCTTGGCTGAGATGAGCTACTTCCTCAACTTGGCTGAAGGTATTGGTCGTGTGGATGATATCGACCACCTTGGAAATCGTCGTATTCGTGCTGTTGGTGAATTGCTTGCCAACCAAGTGCGTCTTGGACTTTCACGTATGGAACGTAACGTTCGTGAACGTATGTCTGTTCAAGATAACGAAGTACTAACACCACAACAAATTATCAATATCCGTCCAGTAACTGCAGCAATCAAAGAATTCTTTGGTTCTTCTCAATTGTCACAGTTCATGGACCAACACAACCCGCTTTCTGAGTTGTCTCACAAACGTCGTTTGTCAGCCTTAGGACCTGGTGGTTTGACACGTGACCGCGCTGGATATGAAGTGCGTGACGTGCACTACACTCACTATGGTCGTATGTGTCCAATCGAGACACCTGAGGGACCAAACATCGGTTTGATCAACAACTTGTCTTCATACGGACACCTCAACAAGTATGGTTTCATTCAAACACCATACCGTAAAGTTGACCGTGAAACAGGTGTTGTCACAAACGAAATCGTTTGGTTGACAGCCGATGAAGAAGATGAATTTACTGTAGCACAGGCTAATTCTCGTCTGAATGAAGATGGCACATTTGCTGAGAAGACAGTTATGGGACGTCATCAAGGGGTCAACCAAGAGTATCCTGCTAATGTTGTTGACTACATGGACGTATCACCAAAACAGGTAGTTGCCGTTGCGACAGCATGTATTCCTTTCTTGGAAAACGACGACTCCAACCGTGCCCTCATGGGTGCCAACATGCAACGTCAGGCTGTGCCATTGATTGATCCCAAAGCACCTTACGTTGGTACTGGTATGGAATATCAAGCAGCGCACGACTCTGGAGCGGCTGTGATTGCTCAGTATGATGGTAAAGTTACTTATGCCGATGCTGACAAGGTAGAAGTTCGTCGTGAAGATGGCTCATTGGATGTTTACCATATCCAAAAATTCCGTCGTTCAAACTCAGGTACTGCCTACAACCAACGTACTCTCGTAAAAGTTGGCGATATCGTTGAAAAAGGTGATTTCATTGCTGATGGACCTTCTATGGAAAATGGAGAAATGGCGCTTGGACAAAACCCAATCGTTGCCTACATGACATGGGAAGGTTACAACTTCGAGGACGCCGTTATCATGAGCGAACGCTTGGTTAAAGATGATGTCTATACATCTGTCCACCTTGAGGAATACGAATCAGAAACACGCGACACAAAGCTTGGACCTGAAGAAATCACTCGTGAAATTCCAAACGTTGGTGAAGATGCTCTTAAAGACCTTGACGAAATGGGGATTATCCGTATCGGTGCTGAAGTTAAAGAAGGGGATATCCTTGTAGGTAAAGTAACACCTAAGGGTGAGAAAGATCTTTCAGCTGAAGAACGTCTCTTGCACGCTATCTTCGGAGACAAGTCTCGTGAAGTTCGTGATACTTCTCTTCGTGTACCACACGGTGCCGATGGCGTTGTTCGTGATGTTAAGATCTTTACACGTGCAAATGGTGATGAATTGCAATCAGGTGTTAACATGCTGGTTCGAGTTTACATCGCTCAAAAACGTAAGATCAAGGTCGGAGATAAGATGGCCGGACGTCACGGAAACAAAGGGGTTGTCTCTCGTATCGTTCCTGTAGAAGACATGCCTTACCTTCCAGACGGAACTCCAGTCGACATCATGTTGAACCCACTTGGGGTGCCATCACGTATGAATATCGGTCAGGTTATGGAGCTCCACCTTGGTATGGCAGCTCGTACCCTTGGTATTCACATCGCAACACCAGTCTTTGACGGAGCAAGTTCTGAAGATCTTTGGTCAACTGTTAAAGAAGCTGGTATGGATAGCGATGCTAAGACTATCCTTTACGATGGACGTACTGGTGAGCCATTTGACAACCGTGTATCAGTTGGGGTCATGTACATGATCAAACTCCACCACATGGTTGATGATAAATTGCACGCGCGTTCAGTCGGACCTTACTCGACCGTTACCCAACAACCACTCGGAGGTAAAGCTCAGTTTGGTGGACAACGTTTCGGTGAGATGGAGGTTTGGGCGCTTGAAGCCTATGGTGCTTCAAATGTCCTTCAAGAAATCTTGACTTACAAGTCTGATGATATCAACGGACGTTTGAAAGCTTATGAAGCTATTACAAAAGGAAAACCAATTCCAAAACCAGGTGTTCCAGAATCCTTCCGAGTTCTTGTTAAAGAATTGCAATCACTTGGTCTTGACATGCGTGTCCTTGACGAAGATGATCAAGAAGTGGAACTTCGTGATCTTGATGAGGGCATGGACGAAGATGTCATCCACGTAGATGACCTTGAAAAAGCACGTAAAAAAGCTGCTGAAGAAGCAAAAGCTGCTTTTGAAGCTGAGGAAGGTGCAAAAGCGGAAGCAACAGAAGAAGCTACTGAACAAGAATAAGTAGCTCACTTAGAATAGAAAGGGAAGAAATAGTGGTTGACGTAAATCGTTTTAAAAGTATGCAAATCACACTAGCTTCTCCAAGTAAAGTCCGTTCATGGTCTTATGGAGAAGTCAAAAAACCTGAAACAATCAATTACCGTACGTTGAAACCAGAACGTGAAGGACTATTTGACGAAGTCATCTTTGGTCCTACAAAAGACTGGGAATGTGCTTGTGGTAAGTACAAACGCATTCGTTACAGAGGGATTGTTTGTGACCGCTGTGGGGTTGAAGTGACTCGTACAAAAGTTCGTCGTGAACGTATGGGGCACATCGAGTTGAAAGCTCCTGTATCTCACATCTGGTACTTCAAGGGGATTCCAAGCCGTATGGGCTTGACCCTTGATATGAGTCCTCGTGCACTTGAGGAAGTTATCTACTTTGCAGCTTATGTGGTGATCGATCCGAAGGATACACCACTTGAGCACAAATCAATCATGACAGAGCGTGAATACCGTGAGCGCTTGCGTGAATATGGCTACGGATCATTCGTTGCTAAAATGGGTGCCGAAGCTATCCAAGACCTCTTGAAACAAGTAGATCTTGAAAAAGAAATTGCTGAGCTTAAAGAAGAATTGAAGACAGCAACTGGACAAAAACGTATCAAAGCTATCCGTCGTTTGGATGTTCTGGATGCCTTTTACAAGTCTGGGAACAAACCTGAATGGATGATTCTTAACATCCTTCCGGTTATTCCACCAGATCTTCGTCCAATGTTGCAGTTGGATGGTGGCCGTTTTGCCTCATCTGACTTGAACGACCTTTACCGTCGTGTTATCAACCGTAACAACCGTTTGGCTCGTTTGCTTGAGTTGAATGCACCAGGTATCATCGTTCAAAATGAGAAGCGTATGCTTCAAGAAGCGGTTGACGCTTTGATTGACAATGGTCGTCGTGGTCGTCCGATCACAGGACCAGGTAGCCGTCCACTTAAATCATTGAGCCACATGCTTAAAGGGAAACAAGGACGCTTCCGTCAAAACTTGCTCGGTAAACGTGTTGACTTCTCAGGACGTTCCGTTATCGCCGTTGGTCCAACTCTTAAGATGTACCAATGTGGTGTGCCACGTGAAATGGCTATCGAGCTCTTTAAACCATTCGTGATGCGTGAAATCGTTGCTCGTGATATCGTGCAAAACGTTAAAGCGGCTAAACGCTTGGTGGAACGCGGAGATGAACGTATCTGGGACATCCTCGAAGAAGTGATCAAAGAACACCCAGTACTTTTGAACCGCGCACCGACCCTTCACCGTTTGGGTATCCAAGCCTTTGAACCTGTCTTGATTGACGGTAAAGCCCTTCGCTTGCACCCACTTGTCTGTGAAGCCTACAATGCCGACTTTGACGGTGACCAAATGGCCATCCACGTACCTCTTTCAGAAGAAGCCCAAGCAGAAGCTCGTATCTTGATGCTTGCTGCTGAGCATATCTTGAACCCTAAAGATGGTAAACCAGTTGTTACTCCATCTCAGGACATGGTTTTGGGTAACTACTACCTAACTATGGAAGAAGCTGGTCGTGAAGGTGAAGGCATGGTCTTCAAGGACCGTGACGAAGCTGTCATGGCTTACCGCAATGGCTATGTTCACCTTCACTCACGTGTCGGTATTGCAACAGATAGCCTCAACAAACCATGGACAGAAGAGCAAAAACATAAAGTCTTGCTTACAACTGTTGGTAAGATCCTCTTCAACGATATCATGCCAGAAGGTCTACCTTACTTGCAAGAGCCAAATAATGCTAACTTGACAGAAGGTGTTCCAGACAAATACTTCTTGCCACTAGGTGGAGATATCAAGGAAGCTATCAGCAAACTTGAGCTTAACCCTCCATTCAAGAAGAAAAACCTTGGAAATATCATCGCTGAAATCTTCAAACGTTTCCGTACGACAGAAACTTCTGCCCTACTTGACCGTATGAAGAACCTCGGTTACCACCACTCAACTCTTGCAGGATTGACAGTGGGTATTGCCGATATCCCAGTTGTTGAAGACAAGGCTGAAATCATCGAAGAATCACACAAACGTGTAGAACAAATCACTAAACAATTCCGTCGTGGTATGATCACAGACGACGAACGCTACAATGCTGTTACAGCTGAATGGCGTGCTGCCCGTGAAAAACTTGAAAAACGTTTGATTGCTAACCAAGATCCTAAGAACCCTATCGTTATGATGATGGACTCTGGAGCCCGTGGTAACATCTCAAACTTCTCACAGCTTGCCGGTATGCGTGGTCTGATGGCGGCTCCGAACGGTCGTATCATGGAATTGCCAATCCTTTCAAACTTCCGTGAAGGTTTGTCAGTACTCGAAATGTTCTTCTCAACTCACGGTGCTCGTAAAGGTATGACCGATACGGCCCTTAAGACAGCCGACTCAGGTTACTTGACTCGTCGTTTGGTTGACGTTGCCCAAGACGTGATCATCCGTGAGGATGACTGTGGAACTGACCGTGGTCTCTTGATCCGCTCTATCGCAGAAGGAAAAGAGATGATCGAGTCTCTTGAAGAACGTCTCAATGGTCGTTACACTAAGAAAACTGTTAAACACCCAGAAACTGGTGCAGTTATCATTGGTCCAAATGAATTGATCACAGAAGACAAGGCGCGTGAAATTGTCAATGCTGGTGTGGAAGAAGTGACTATCCGCTCTGTATTTACATGTAACACTCGTCATGGTGTCTGCCGTCACTGTTATGGTATCAACTTGGCGACTGGTGATGCGGTTGAAGTTGGTGAAGCGGTTGGTACAATCGCTGCCCAATCTATCGGGGAACCTGGTACACAGCTTACAATGCGTACCTTCCACACGGGTGGGGTTGCCTCAAATACCGATATCACTCAGGGTCTTCCTCGTGTCCAAGAAATCTTCGAAGCCCGCAATCCTAAAGGGGAAGCGGTTATCACAGAGGTCAAAGGACAAGTTACTGCTATCGAAGAAGATGCATCAACTCGTACTAAGAAAGTCTTTGTTAAGGGTGAAACTGGCGAAGGCGAATACGTGGTACCATTTACAGCACGTATGCGTGTCGAAGTTGGAGACCAAGTCTCTCGCGGTGCAGCATTGACAGAAGGTTCTATCCAACCGAAACGTCTCCTTGCTGTACGTGATGTCTTGTCAGTTGAAACCTACCTTCTCGGTGAAGTACAAAAAGTTTACCGTAGCCAAGGGGTAGAAATCGGTGACAAACACATTGAGGTAATGGTTCGTCAAATGATCCGTAAAGTTCGTGTTATGGATCCAGGAGATACAGATCTTCTCATGGGAACTCTTATGGACATCAATGACTTTACAGATGCCAACAAGGATGTTCTTATCGCAGGTGGAGTGCCAGCGACAGGTCGCCCAGTCCTTATGGGAATCACCAAAGCCTCACTTGAAACAAATAGTTTCTTGTCAGCAGCTTCCTTCCAGGAAACAACTCGTGTCCTTACAGACGCAGCTATCCGTGGTAAGAAAGACCATCTCCTTGGTCTTAAGGAAAATGTTATCATCGGTAAGATTATCCCAGCTGGTACAGGTATGGCACGTTACCGTAACCTTGAACCACAAGCAGTCAACGAAGAGTCTTACCTAGCATCTTCACAAGAAGAAGCTCCAGTTGATACGACTGTAGAAGAAGTCGTTGAAACTGTTGAAGTGAGTGAATAAGTAGGTGTTACTTAAGGTCTGAGATGAAAAGATTAATCATTCACTATAGATTCTTAAGAAGGATCCACTAGATAAAAAAGCGAACAAGGCAGAATTCTGATTGTCAGAAAACTGGCTTTGCTCGCTTTTTGTATTTAATGTTAGGTTTGCGTTCTACTCACATTTTCAATTCATAAAGAGCGACTTATTTTAACTTGCTCGAGATACAATACTATGCTACAATCATCTAAAAAAGCAAGGAAATTAAAACATGAAAACAGAATATCAAAAAATGATCGCGGGAGAACCCTATCACCCATTCGCCCCAGACCTCCGTTCTCTAGCACAAACAGCGCGACAAAAGCAAGCCACTTTTAATGAAGAGGTAGATCCAGTAAAAGGTATGGGAATCATCAAAGGATGGTTTGGTTCTACTGGTGAAAATCTCTATATCAATACTCGCTTGGTGGTGGATTATGGTGTCAATATTCATTTGGGAGAAAATTTTTATTCCAATTGGAATCTGACCATGTTGGACGTATGTCCGATTACTATTGGTGATAATGCCATGATTGGTCCTAATTGTCAGTTTTTAACACCTCTTCATCCGCTGGATCCCGATGAACGAAACTCGGGATTAGAATTTGGCAAACCCATCACGATTGGTAAGAACTTTTGGGCAGGTGGTGGTGTCATTGTCCTTCCGGGTGTTACTTTAGGGGATAATGTCGTTGCAGGAGCAGGAGCGGTCATTACTAAATCTTTTGGTGATAATGTAGTTCTGGCAGGCAACCCAGCACGAGTTATCAAAGAAATTCCAGTCAAAGAGAATTAAAAGAACAGCGAAATGCTGTTCTTTTTTGCTAGAGATTTTTTCTCTTTTTAGCTTTTTTAGTCAATGCCACATCGCATTCAGCAATGTTGCGTGTAAGATAGCTAGCGACTTGGAAGTCATCGGTATCAGATTTTAGCTCGACTTCATAGACGATTGTTAGATTATCACCTGCGTTAGTGCTATTAATTGTAATCATGTCAACTTCTGAGCAGAATTGGTCAAGAGTAGATTGGATAGCATCTTGAATCTTCTCTTGATTAGCTACCGTGATTGTCAAAAGTCTACGGCGTTGATTGTCAGTTTTAATCTGTTGATTTTCCAAAAGGAACCAAACACCCAAGATAAAGAGGGTGAAGAGAATAGCCAAGAAGAGATAGCCTGTTCCACAAGCTAGACCGATAATCATGGCTAGGAAAATAGCAATCAGTTCTCTTGATCCACTCGTTGCAGAACGGAAACGGATCAAACTAAAGGTTCCGGCTACAGCAATCGAAGTACCCAAGCTCCCATTGACCAGAAAAATAACCAAGGTCATAAGGCAGGGAAGCAGAGTCAAGCTGATAGCAAATTCTCTGGTGTAGAGGGTTCGATATTTGTAGGTCCAAGTAAGTGCCAAACCGAGGACTAGACTGACTAGAAGTGCCAGCAGTAGTTGGAAGGGATCTGCACTTGCAGTGGCGTTGTTGAAAATGGAATTAAATAGATTAAGCATAAGCGATACCTGCGCTTTCTATACTGGGACGTGGTGCATAAGGAAGCCCTTGAGATTTGTGGTAAGCACAACTGTATTTTGAAAATTTGTGCTCCATCAAACCATACTTGTCTAGAATGTCTTGTAACCACTGAGGTTTGTTTCCAGGTGCTTTAATCTCCATAATCACAGTATTGTCATCTAATAGAGGAGCCCCTTGATTTCCTGCGAAGAGACTGACATTTTCATCTCTATAGACTAGATTTTGGTCAATGGTGATACGAATTTTATTATAGTCGTAGCCCTCGATGTATTTTTTTTCTTTTAATGAATAACGATCGTAGTAGATGTACATACGAGGCTTGATAGCCTGCTTGTAATCTTGGTGAAGCTTTTTAACTTTTTCAATGACAACTGTATCAGTAATACTAGCATCCAAGTGCCCTTTGGTCATAAAGTTAAGGATAGAAATAGGAGTTGAGAGTAGTCTAAATTTGCGACCAACTCCTTCTTGGTCCTTGGTTTTAATTTCTAAAAATACTTGACTATCTGCTTTAGGTTGGCTGAGATAGGTCCGCATCCGAACCTTTTCTTTTCGCTTATTTCCAAAATCATCATCTTGGAGCACAGCAAAGTCTTCCGTATCAAAGTAGATATTTGAAATAGTTGAAATTGGATAGTCGTCTTCTACTAAATATTCCTTTAAATCTTGGATGAGTTTATCTAAAATTTCTTTGGAGACAACATATTTGGTTTCAATCCGTTTAAAAGTTGTTTCGATTGGTTTCATAAGTCCTTCTCCTCTTGCTTTTAGTTATACTATTTTTAAACAAGGTGAACTTGCTTGTGTTTGATTTTAGGGGGATTTTCTAAAACTTTTGTTAAATTTAACTTAATTGAAACTAAACTTAAGAAAACTTTCAGAAAAAGTTTAGGCTTCTTTTAGGAAAGATCCGTAGACTAAGAGCATGTAAAATGAAAGACGAGGAAACGAGCATGAAAGCAAAAAAATGGACATTCTTATTAACGAGTATAGCAACTCTAGCACTGGTAACAGCATGTACCCAGTCAACTTCAAATACAACAGCTAGCAATACTGCGACAACGAAAACGACATCAACTACAGAAGCTAAGAAAACTAGCTATTTTACAGACAAGGACTATGATACTTCCTATGATGAAAAGACAGCAGCAACTGTAACCTTGTCAGGATCAACAGCGGAGATATCAGGTGACGGAGTTGCCGTATCAGGATCTACCGTTACAATCTCTAAGTCAGGTACCTATGTCATATCTGGTCAATCTGACGGTGTTCAAATTAAGATCGAAGCTGGAAATTCTGATGATGTACATATCGTACTAAACGGCGCTACCATGACCAATACCAATGCAGCTATTTCTGCAACATCGGCTGGTCATGTTTACCTAACTCTAGCAGATGGCACAACCAATAGCCTCTCAGATTCTGCTTCTAATAGTGATGAAAAAGCTGATGCGGCCCTCTTCTCTAAAGTGGACTTGACCATCAATGGGAAAGGAACTCTCAATGTAGATGGTAAGAAAAACAATGCTATCAAGGCCAACGACACACTTCACATCACAGGTGGTACTTACAATATCACAGCAGTCGGAGATGCCTTTAATGTCAATGACGAACTTAACATTACTGGAACAACCATGACTATCGATGCCAAGGAAGACGGAGTTAAGGTTGATAATGATGACGATACTTCTGTAGGAACCATGTATCTCTCTGATAATACCATCACTGTTACTGCAGGGGACGATGGTATCCACGCATCAGGTGATTTGGTGATTGATAGTGGTACCTATACTGTTAAGAATTCTACAGAAGGGCTTGAAGGTAAGTCAATCACTATCAACGGTGGAGACATCACCATATACTCAACAGATGATGGTGTCAATGCGGCCAACAAAAATGCCCAACAAAGTGAAATTTTCTTCACTATGAATGGTGGGAACTTGACAGTTGAAGTTGGTCAAGGGGATACAGATCCAATTGACTCAAACGGTAATATCACAGTCAATGGTGGAACCATCAAAATGACAGGTCAAACTGGATTTGACTTTGATGGAACAGCGACCTATACAGGTGGAGATATCTACCTCAACGGTGAAAAACAAACTGAGATTGTAAATTCTATGCCTGGAGGTGGAGGGGCACCTGGAGGTGGCCCTCAAGGAAATGGAGGCCCTGGTGGACGACCATAAAAGAAAATCTCCTTTCTCGAAAGAGAAGGGAGATTTTTTTCAACTATCAACTTTCAACTTGACAAGTGAGTGGATACTCACTATAATAGTTTTATATTTCAAAAGTGAGTAAATACTCACCTAGGAGGATTCAAATGAAAAAATTGTTACATTTAAAAGATTTAGAAAAATCTTTTGGTCGTCAAATGGTCTTAGATCACGTTGGTTTTGATTTACAGCCTGGAGAAATCATTGGTCTAATCGGTCCATCAGGTGCTGGTAAATCAACTATGATTAAAACCATGCTAGGAATGGAAAAGGCGGATAGCGGTATCGCTTTAGTCTTGGACCATACTATGCCAAATCGTCATATTTTAGGTGATATTGGCTATATGGCTCAGTCTGATGCTCTTTATGAGGCCTTGTCAGGTCAAGAAAATCTAGAATTTTTTGGTCAGCTAAAAGGGCTATCCAAAAGAGATCTGACAGCTGAAATTGCCCATGTGGCTCAAGTTGTGGATCTGACAGAGCATTTGAATAAAACGGTATCCGGTTATTCTGGAGGAATGAAGCGACGCTTGTCTTTAGCCGTCGCGCTTCTGGGGAATCCTCAGCTCTTGATTTTGGACGAACCGACAGTTGGAATCGACCCTTCTCTTCGAAAGAAAATCTGGAAAGAATTATTCGCGCTTAGAGACAATGGGGTAGGGATATTAGTTACTACCCATGTTATGGATGAAGCAGAGTTAACGGATAAGGTCGGCTTATTATTAGGTGGAAAAATCATTGCTTTTGATACACCGCAACACTTAAAAGATAGTTATCAAGTTTCAAGTATTGAAGAAGTCTTTTTGAAAGCAGAAGGAGAGTAAGATGAGAACCATTGCTATTGCTAAAAAAGTTATCAAAGAATTGCTTCGTGACAAACGAACCTTGGCTATGATGTTTGTAGCGCCGGTATTTATTATGTGGCTGATGAACCTCATGTTTTCAGCTAGTACAACCGTGAATGTCAAGTTAGCGACACAAGATCTACCAACTGGTTTGGTAACAAAAATGGATGAGCTCGATCATGTGGACGTCGAGACTTATCAAGACTTAGATCAGGCTAAAAAAGCTCTAGCTGACGAGAAAGTAGATGCAGTCATATCGTATAAAGATGGTGAGTATCAGGTCGACTACGCAAATACGGATGCTTCTAAAACAACTATGACACGACAAGTGTTACGAACAAGTATCGTCAATGAAGGCACCGATCAGTTATTATCTCGTGTCAAACAAGCTCTTCCACAATTGAAATTAGATGAAAAGGCGCCTGAAATCAAAGAATCTTACCAATATGGAGATAAAAATACTGGATTCTTTGCACGTATGATTCCAATTTTAATTGGCTTTGTGGTCTTCTTCTTTGTCTTTTTGATTTCTGGTATGGCACTGTTGAAAGAGCGAACAAGTGGAACCTTGGATCGCTTGTTAGCAACCCCAGTGAAACGTTCTGAAATCGTCTATGGCTATATGTTGTCTTACGGTATTATTGCGATTTTTCAAACGGCAGTTGTCGTTTTAGCAGCAATTTGGCTACTAGATGTAGAAGTTGTAGGAAATATTTTAAATGTTATAATAGTTAATGTGGTACTGGCTCTTGTAGCACTAGCTTTTGGAATTCTCTTGTCTACTCTAGCAAAATCAGAATTCCAAATGATGCAATTTATTCCTCTCGTGATTATGCCCCAACTTTTTTTCTCAGGAATTATTCCATTGTCATCCATGGGAGAATGGGCTCCAACTGTGGGGAAATTTTTGCCATTAACCTATTCTGGTGATGCAATAAGCCAGATTATTCTTTACGGACACAATCTTGGTGATATTTTGTCAAATCTTGGTGTTTTAATGATTTTCTTGATCATTTTAACAATTCTCAATATTGTTGGATTGCGTCGTTATCGTAAAGTTTAGAAATCAACATAAATAATGCTAAAAAGGTGTGAAGATTGGATGGATAAGACTGTTTTTGAATCGTTTGAAGATTACTTAGAAGAAGCGAATTACCCTCAAGGAAAGAAAAAAATCATGCAGGCAGCAGTGGATCTCATATCAACCAGGAGTTACCATGGGACCTCAACTCTTCACATAGCTGAGCGTGCTGGACTAAGCCAGGCAACTTTGTTTAAGTATTTTAAGACGAAGGATGATTTACTGACGGCTATTTTACATCCTGTAGTCCCAGGCATTCTCGGTAGTTTTTTTGAGGAACTCTTAGCTTTTGAAACGACAGAAGAGAGGGTTCGTTATCTCGTCCATAATCGTATGAGCTATCTCAAAAAAAATCGTGCCTTGATGAAAATCATTCTACAAGAGAGTTTTTCAAATAAAAAACTAAAAAATGAACAGATTTTTATCTGGAATGCTATTCAAGATAAACTTCGAGTGCTTCATAAGGAATTGCTAGCAGATCCACGTGTAAATCCAGAGATAACGATTCCTCAAATGGTTCGCATCTGTATAGGTCCATTGTTAGCTTACTTCTCTCAACTATATGTCGTTGGCGTCAATGGCGAAATGAGAGAAGAGGACTTAGGCTTATTGGAAAAACAAATCTTAGGTGGTTTGTGGAAATAGGAGGAGTATAGGAATTAGTTCTTTTTGCTTTAGGTTGAGCAACACATCATAAGAAGTATTTTCTAATATTAAAAAACATAATAATTTAAAGAAAAAACTCTTATCCCTAGCATATTAACAGCTTGGAATAAGAGTTTCTTATGTTATTAGGACGAGAAAGAATTATTCTCCGTCTTTTTTAAAGATGTTTTTTACACCAGCTACTGCACCTTCGACAGCTTCTTTTGCATCTTCAGCAACTTCTTTAGCTTTTGAAGCTACTTTTTCTGCAGCTCCTTCTGCTTGAGTTTTAGTATCGCCAGTTAGTTTACCAAAACCTTCTTTAACAGAACCTTTAGCTTGGTTGAATTTTTCTTCGATTGACATGGGGGATACCTCCGTTAATTTTTGTATTATCTAAATTACATCAGATATTAATTTAAGTATACACCCTTTATTATTAAAAAGCAAAAAACTGATACGAAAAGCATCAGTTTATTTTTTTTAATAGGTTACAACATTCAATTGACCTTTATCATATTCGGCGATAAAGATATTAGACACTTCTTCGAAGCCTTCTTCTTTCAATTGTTCTGTTAGCCACTCTTCAGTTTTGCCAATGGTTTCTAGAATTTCAACTTGGACAACGCCGTCTGTAATGACTGGGTACTTAGGATTCTCGTCACCCATTCTTACGACAATTAGTTGTCCGTTTTGCTCAATCACAGCTCTCTTGACTTCCTTTAGTTGGAAAATTCCTTGAGCACGCAATTTAAGAGCTACATCTGCAGCTGCAAGACCTTTTGAGCGACAAGCTTCTGGATCTAATTTCCCATTTTTAATGATAATCGTAGGTTTTCCGTCAATCAGATGTTTAATGGAGGAAACATTAGTATTCAGCCATTTGAGGAGCAAAATGAGAATAGTCCAAATAATGAGGATAACAATGTATTGGATGATGGTGATTGAACTATTGTAGATGATCCCGCCGATAATACCCCCGAGAACAAAGTTCTGTATTTGGTCTACTGCAGAACTTGGTGCTAGATTTCCTTTACCTGTTACATTGATAACAAAAACAAGAGACAGAAGCCCCAAGGCCAATTTAATCGCAATTGTAGCAAAAAAGCTTATCATTTTTCAACCTCCACGAGTTCAACATCTGATTTATACAGTTCCATTTTTTCTAATAAATAGCTATCTTGGTCAGTTCCGCTAATCGCACGATAAAAATTGTCACCAACCTTAATAATAGCTCCATCGGTTATAGCCGAAGTATTGACATAAACATCTTTTTTATCAACACCTAACTCTTTTGATACAATCTCGATGAAGTGTAAGGAACTACGAAATTGATTATCATTGGATTGACTGCTTTGAAGATTCGTAATGCTAATCAATACAAAAGCAATTAAAGTCAAAATAGAAATAATCGATAATTCACGGAACTTACTTCCTCTCTTATCTTTAAAAGCCTTAAATGCAAAAAATCCAGTCACGATAAGCAGTAAAGCTGATACAATAATCATGACCCAATTCTGTTGACTAATCTGACTGAGCACATAGTCATAGGAATAGAATTTCATAAGAACCTCCACTTTTTTTAAAAATTCAATCTATTATAAACTATTTCTTAAGCTATAGCAATTTTATTATGACGAAAAAAGCATTTAATTGTTGTTTCCTATTTAAATTCAATTTTTCTGAATTGCGACTCGACCTTGACTTTCTTTCTATTTTTGATACAATAGTAAAAATTTAGAGGAGGTATTCTATGATTCAGAAACACGCTATTCCTATTTTAGAGTTTGATGACAATCCTCAAGCAGTTATCATGCCCAACCATGAAGGCTTAGATTTACAGTTGCCAAAGAAGTGCATCTATGCGTTTTTGGAGGAGGAGATTGACCGCTATGCTCAGGAAGCGGGAGCAGAGTGCGTTGGGGAGTTTGTGTCTGCCACTAAAACCTATCCTGTTTATGTCATGAGTTACAAGGGTGAGGAAGTGTGTCTGGCTCAGGCTCCTGTTGGTTCTGCCCCTGCAGCCCAGTTTATGGATTGGTTGATTGGTTACGGTGTGGAGAAAATCATTTCCACTGGTACTTGTGGAGTACTAACTAGTATAGAAGAAAATGCCTTTCTGGTTCCGGTTCGTGCCCTGCGTGATGAAGGAGCTAGTTACCATTATGCACCCCCTTCTCGTTATATGGATGTACATGTAGAAGCGATTTCTGCTATCGAGCAAGTCTTGGAACAACTAGGCATTCCTTATGAAGAGGTTATGACTTGGTCGACAGACGGTTTTTACCGAGAAACAGCTGAAAAAGTTGCCTATCGTAAGGAAGAGGGATGTGCAGTTGTGGAGATGGAGTGTGCAGCTCTTGCAGCAGTTGCCCGGCTTCGTGGAGTCGTGTGGGGACAACTTCTATTCACAGCAGACTCTCTAGCAGATTTAGAAAATTATGATAGTCGCGATTGGGGTGCAGAAGCTTTTGATAAGGCGCTAGGTATCTGTCTTGAGATCGTTAGTCATATGTGACTGCTTTAACTGTTTTATGGTACAATGTAGCTATGTTATTCAAATTAATTGTTGAAAAAATAAATACCGTTCTAGGGCGTTTATCACCTGCTCGTCGAATTTTTTTAAGTTTTGCTTTGGTTATTTTCGCAGGCTCTCTCCTTTTGAGTCTGCCATTTGTGCAAGCAACAAGCTCCCAAGCGACCTATTTCGACCATCTCTTTACAGCAGTATCCATGGTCTGTGTGACAGGACTTTTTACCTTACCTGTCGCTTCGACCTACAATGTCTGGGGGCAGCTGATCTGTATGTTCTTGATTCAGATTGGTGGTTTGGGTCTCATGACCTTTATCGGAATTTTCTATATCCAGGGCAAGCAAAAACTCAGTCTTCGAGGTCGAGAAACGATTCTGGAGAGCTTTAGCTTCGAAGAAACCCAGTCTCTGAGGGATTTTCTACGTTCCATCTTCGTGACGACTTTTCTAGTAGAAGGCTTCGGAGCCTTTCTGCTAAGTTTTCGTTTTGTCCCCGAGTTTGGTTGGGGACGGGGACTTTTTACTTCCATTTTCGTAGCTATTTCAGCTTTCTGTAATGCTGGTTTTGATAATTTTGGAAGTACAAGTTTAGTAGCTTTTCAAACTGATCCTTTGATTAATTTAGTGATTGCAGGATTGATTATTACGGGTGGTCTAGGTTTCATGGTTTGGTTCGACTTGGCTACCCAATTAGGAAAGAAGAAAAAGCGTCGTCTTCGTTTCCATACTAAGCTAGTCCTCTTCTTAACAGCGGGGATTTTATTTGCTGGAACAGTTTCAACCCTCTTGATAGAGTGGAACAATTCGGGAACGATTGGCAATCTCAGCTTCCCTGATAAATTGCTGGTTAGTTTCTTCCAAACTGTCAGCATGAGAACAGCCGGTTTTGCTTCTATTGATTTTACTCAGGCTAGACCTGTTACCTTGATGATCTATATTTTGCAGATGTTTCTGGGTGGGGCACCTGGCGGTACAGCAGGGGGACTAAAAATCACAACCTTCTTTGTCTTGTTGGTATTCGCACGCAGTGAACTTCTAGGGTTACCTCATGCAAATGTGGCTCGGAGAACTATTGAACCTCGGACAGTTCAAAAATCATTCAGTGTGTTTATTGTTTTCTTATTGACTTTTCTGGTTGGCTTGATTTTACTAGGAATAACAGTAGAAGGGAATCCGAAATTTATCTACCTGATGTTTGAAACTATTTCAGCGCTTGCCACGGTTGGAGTAACAGCTAATTTGACACCAGAGTTAGGTAAGCTAGCGCTTAGCGTCATCATGCTATTGATGTTTATTGGGCGAATCGGACCTCTGACGCTATTAGTTAGTTTGGCTGAGTATCGACCAGATAAGAAAGATATGATCCACTATATGAAAGCGGATATTACCATAGGATAAGAAAGGATAAACTATGTCAGATCGGACAATCGGAATTTTAGGCTTGGGTATTTTTGGGAGTAGTGTTCTGGCTGCTCTCGCCAAGCATGATATAAATATTATCGCTATTGACAACCATGAGGAACGAATCAATCAATTTGAACCAGTCTTGGTGCGTGGTGTTGTTGGAGATATCACCGATGAAGAGCTCTTGCTATCAGCTGGAATTGATACCTGCGATACCGTAGTCGTCGCAACTGGTGAAAATCTAGAGTCTAGTGTTCTTGCAGTCATGCATTGCAAGAGTCTGGGTGTACCGACTGTTATTGCTAAGGTTAAAAGCCATACAGCAAAAAAAGTCCTTGAAAAAATCGGTGCAGATTCAGTCATTTCACCAGAGTTTGAGATGGGGCGTTCGTTGGCACAGACGATTCTCTTTAATAACAGTGTGGATGTCTTTCAGTTGGACAAGAATGTCTCGATTGTCGAGATGAAAATTCCACAGTCCTGGGCAGGGCAGAGTCTTAGTCAACTAGACCTTCGAGGACGGTACAATCTCAATATCCTCGGTTTTCGTGACTACGAAAATGCTCCCTTAGATGTACAGTTTGGACCAAATGATTTATTAAAATCGGATACCTATATCATGGCGGTGATTAATAACCAATATTTGGATACCCTAGCAAGCCTTAGTGAGTAAAAGAGGAATGACTATTCTTTTTTTCAACGACTATTGAGTCAATATAAGTATTTTATAAGAGGGATTTAAGAAAAATTTTAACTTTTTCTTAATCCTTTTTAATTTTAGGAGATTATACTAGAGTCATCAAATAAAGAAAAACTCTAAGGAGAATCCTATGAAATTCAATCCAAATCAGAGATATACTCGTTGGTCTATTCGCCGCCTCAGTGTAGGTGTTGCTTCAGTTGTTGTGGCTAGTGGCTTCTTTGTCCTAGTCGGTCAACCAAGTTCTGCACGTGCTGATGTCGTCAATCCGACTCCTGCCCAAGTCGTGCCAGACGCTACTTCGGTGAGTGAAAAGAGCGACTTACCAGCAGAGGTTCTCAAAAAAGCAGTCGATGTAGATCTTTCTTCAGAACAGTCTGCTCCAACACCTAAAGCAAGTGTGGATACGACAAGCTCTCCAGAAAAAGCGGATGTGACTGCTAAAGACCAAGTGGTAGCACCCAAAGAAGAAGTGCAAGCCCGACCAGAATCTAAGAAACAAACAGAAGATGCGGTTAAACCTGCGGCAAGTGAAGCTCAATCAGCAACCACTCCAGCTGAAGTCCAAAAAGGCGTGGCTGACAATACTAAAGACACAGTAGATGTTCCAGCTACTTACTTGGATAAAGCCAACTTCCCAGGTCCATTCACAGCCGGTGTTAACCAAGTTATCCCATATGAATTCTTCGCTGGTGACGGTATGTTGACTCGCCTTATCTTGAAAGCCTCAGACAAGGCCCCATGGTCAGACAACGGTTCAGCTAAAAATCCAGCTCTCCCACCAGTAGAGAAATTGGGCAAAGGTCTTTACTTCTACGAAGTGGACTTGGCAGGTACTCAAGGTAAATCAGATAAAGAGCTGCTTGACCTTTTGAAACAAAATGGTACGAAAAGCTACAAGGCAACCATCAAGGTGTACGGTGCCAAAGATGGCAAAGCTGATTTGAGCAACCTCGTAGCAACTAAAGAATTGACAGTGAACTTGAATGGCTTGACTACTCCAGCTGAAGTGCAAAAGGGCGTGGCTGACAATACCAAAGACACAGTAGATGTTCCAGCTACATACTTGGACAAAGCTAATTTCCCAGGTCCATTCACAGCCGGTGTTAACCAAGTCATTCCATATGAATTCTTCGCCGGTGACGGTATGTTGACACGCCTTATCTTGAAAGCCTCAGACAAGGCTCCATGGTCAGACAATGGTTCGGCTAAAAATCCTGCTCTCCCACCAGTAGAGAAATTGGGCAAAGGTCTTTACTTCTATGAAGTAGATTTGGCAGGAACTCAAGGTAAATCTGATAAAGACTTACTTGATCTCTTGAAACAAAATGGAACTCACAGCTACAAGGCAACTATCAAGGTTTATGGTGCGAAGGACGGCAAGGCAGACTTGAGCAACCTCGTAGCTACAAAAGATTTGACAGTGAACTTGAATGGACATCAGTCTCTTGTTCCGATGCAGTCAGGTTCCGTCCCATCTTCTAATGGTTCAGCTATGACGGCTCCAATGATGAATAGTCATCAAGATGCGTCCAATATGAAATCTCACATGCCAGCTGCTAGTCAGGATAAGATGATGCCTAACAAAGAGCAGGACAAAACCATGAATACCAGACAACCTATGGCAACACCAAGTATGAAACAAGATCAAGTTTCAGCAGCCACAAGCAAAATGCCTGATGAAGGCAAGATGGCATCTAATAACAAGATGTCAAGTCCGATGATGGCTGATCAAATGAAAGGCAAAAAAGACATGCTTCCATATACTGGAGAAGACCAAACATCAATGGCTCCTATTGGCTTCCTTGGACTCGCCTTGGCTGGACTACTAGGTGGCCTCAGTTTGAAAGCTAAAAAAGAGGAAAATGACTAGTCTAGCTACAGACTTTCTATCTAGGATTTGAAAAACCCAGATATAGTTTAGAATGTTCGTAAAGCGATTAAAATAGTGTTATACTATTGTAGTATAGCACTGTTTTTTTCAAAGGAGAGATAGATGGGAAAGACCATTTTACTCGTTGACGACGAGGTAGAAATCACAGATATTCATCAACGCTATCTGGTTCAGGCAGGGTATCAGGTTTTGGTGGCTCATGATGGAGTAGAGGCCTTGGAAATCTTCAAGCGAAAACCGATTGATTTGATTATTACAGATATCATGATGCCTCGGATGGATGGTTATGATTTGATTAGTGAGGTTCAGTATCAATCTCCAGATCAGCCTTTTCTCTTTATCACGGCTAAGACCAGTGAGCAGGACAAGATTTACGGTTTGAGCTTGGGGGCAGATGACTTTATTGCCAAGCCATTTAGCCCTCGTGAGCTGGTTTTACGTGTCCACAATATCTTGCGTCGCCTTCATCGTGGAGGTGAGACAGAGGTCATCAGTCTCGGGGATTTACGGATGAATCACGGTAGTCATGAGGTCTATATCGGAGGTGTATCGCTTGATTTAACAGTCAAATCCTTCGAACTTTTATGGATTTTAGCAAGCAATCCAAAGCGGGTTTTCTCTAAGACAGATCTCTATGAAAAGGTCTGGCAAGAAGACTATGTGGATGATACCAATACCCTGAATGTTCATATTCATGCTCTTCGACAGGAGTTGGCTAAACATGCCAGTGCAGAAACGCCTACCATCAAAACGGTTTGGGGCTTGGGCTACAAAATTGAGAAAGCACGAGGTAGTCAATGAAATTAAAAAGTTATATTCTAGTGGGTTATATCATTTCAACACTCCTAACGATTATCGTAGTTTTTTGGGCAGTCCAGCGAATGCTAATTGACGAAAGAGAAATTTATTTCCTAGTGGGGATGACTCTCGTGGCTAGTTTTGTCGGTGCTGGGATTAGTCTCTTTCTCCTATCACCAGTCTTTACTTCATTGGGCAAACTCAAGGAACATGCCAAGCGAGTAGCGGACAAGGACTTTTCTTCAAATCTGGAGGTTCAAGGGCCTGTGGAATTTCAGCAATTAGGCCAAGCCTTCAATGAAATGTCCCATGATTTGCAGGCGACCTTTGATTCCTTGAAAGAAAGCGAACGAGAAAAGGGCTTGATGATTGCCCAGCTATCGCATGATATCAAGACTCCAATCACTTCAATCCAAGCGACGGTAGAAGGGATTTTGGATGGGGTTATCAAGGAAGGAGAACAAGCACATTATCTAGCAACTGTTGGGCGCCAGACGGAAAGACTCAATAAACTGGTTGAGGAGTTGAATTTTTTGACTCTAAATACAGCTAGAAATCAGGTCGAAACAATCAGCAAGGACAGCATTTTTCTGGACCAACTCTTGATTGAGTGCATGAGTGAATTTCAGTTCTTGATTGAGCAGGAGGAGCGAGATGTCCATTTGCAGGTAATCCCCGAGTCTGCCCGAATTGAGGGAGATTATGCCAAACTTTCTCGTATCTTGGTGAATCTGGTCAATAACGCTTTTAAATACTCTGCTCCAGGAACCAAGCTGGAAGTGGTAGCTAAACTGGAGGATAGCCAGCTTTCAATCAGTGTGACCGATGAGGGACAGGGCATTGCCCCAGAGGATTTAAAAAATATTTTCAAACGCCTTTATCGTGTAGAAACTTCTCGTAACATGAAAACAGGTGGTCATGGCTTAGGTCTTGCGATTGCGCGCGAATTGGCCCATCAATTAGGTGGAGAAATCACAGTTACCAGCCAGTACGGCCTAGGAAGTACCTTTACTCTCCTTCTCAACCTTTCTGCTAGTGAAAATAAAGCTTAACCCCCCCTTTACAAATCTAGCCATTCATGGTAAAATGGATTTTGTGTGAAATATCAGCAGGAAAGCATGAAGCTCGTCAACAGGTGTCTTATAATAAGTAACCTTGGCTGTTTAGGCGAAGGGCATCTGCACGAATCAGGGCTTTCTAAGTGACTATTTCCACCGAAATATTATTTATATCAGGAGGACATTCACATGTCACGTTATACAGGACCATCTTGGAAACAAGCTCGTCGCCTTGGCCTTTCACTTACAGGTACAGGTAAAGAATTGGCACGTCGTAACTACGTACCAGGACAACACGGACCAAACAACCGTTCTAAATTGTCAGAATACGGTTTGCAATTGGCTGAAAAACAAAAACTTCGCTTCACTTACGGTGTAGGTGAAAAACAATTCCGTAACTTGTTCGTACAAGCTACAAAAATCAAAGGCGGAATCCTAGGTTTCAACTTCATGCTTCTTTTGGAACGCCGTTTGGATAACGTTGTTTACCGTCTTGGTCTTGCGACTACTCGTCGTCAAGCTCGTCAATTCGTAAACCACGGTCATATCCTTGTTGACGGAAAACGCGTTGATATCCCATCATACCGCGTAACTCCAGGTCAAGTGATCTCAGTTCGTGAAAAATCATTGAAAGTTCCAGCAATCCTTGAAGCAGTAGAAGCTACTCTTGGACGTCCAGCATTCGTATCATTCGACGCTGAAAAATTGGAAGGTTCATTGACTCGTTTGCCAGAACGTGATGAAATCAACCCAGAAATCAACGAAGCCCTTGTCGTTGAATTCTACAACAAGATGCTTTAATTTTAAGAAATATCTTACTGAAAGCCTACAACAGTGGGCTTTTTGCTTTGTCTTAAAACGTTGATTTCTGGGTTTGTTCAGTTATTTGTTCAGTTATAAACTTTTTAGTGCAGTTTCATAGAATGAGACTGCTTTTTTTGCGTTCTCTTTTGAGAGGTGGCTATAAATGTCCATAGTCATGGATAAAGTGGAATGTCCTAAACGGTGCTGAAGTTCCTTGTAAGGTATTCCAGAGTTAAGCAAGAGACTAGCGTGAGTATGTCTGAAACCATGAAAGCCTATATTAGTTACCTTTGCCCGTTTAAAGTGAGTTCTTAACCGAGTCTGTAAGGTTCGATTATTAGGGTACTCATGAATAAAGTCAGAAAATACCACAGTTTCAGAGCGCCCAAGTTGCCAAGCTTCTTGTACTTGTCTGTGTTTGTACTGCTTCAGCATACTAACAGTCGCTTGATCTATATCTATATCCCTAAGACTTGATTTTGATTTTGGACTATTAGTTTCTTGTTTGTAATTTAAAGTCTTTGTGATATGCACAACGGCATTATCTAAGTCAATATCAGACCAGGAAAGAGCTAAAGCTTCATTGATACGACAACCAGTAGCAAGTAAGAATTTATAAAGTGTATTCTCGTAGTAATAACGAAACTTATTCAAGTTTAAACTATCGAGATAATCAAGAAATTTTTTTAATTCCTGGTTATCAAAGTGCTTTACTTTTTCTCGATTTGCTTTTTGTGTGTTGCGAGGTAATATTACCTCACGAGCAGGATTAAAAGATATAGCTTGCATAACTACACCATACTGTAAAATACGCTTATTTAGAGCGTGTAAGCTATCGTAATATAGAAATGCCCCCTCTTCCCCTTTATTGGTTTTGTCAGCAAGTTTGTTGACTATGCTTTGAATAAGTGGGGTAGTTAGTTTATCCAGCTTGTAAGCACCGAATAAAGGTAAGATATGGTTATCTAGTAACCTTCTAACGTTTAACTGTGTGTTAGGTTTTACTGTATGTTTGTAGCTTTCCCACCAGAGAGCAGCAAGCTCTTTGTAAGTTGTAATGGTTGACGCCTGAAACCTGGTAGATCCATTTTGTAAAAAAGCAATTTCAGCTTCTTTTGTCTTTTGCTTAAGTTCTTTTTTTGTCCTTCCAGTTATGCTTGTTTTTACATCTTTGCCAGTAACTTTATCAATACCAAGATAGACATTAGCACGATATACTATTGAACCGTCTTTTTTTGTGATTTGTTTGATTTGCATTGTATTCCTTTCCATCAGCAGGCAAGCAATTAGAAAAGGTTTTGAGTTTAGTCCATGCGAGGGGCTATGAGAACCTCCTTATTTTCGATTTTAAGCAGTCAGACGGTAAATTGTACCAGAATAAGAAACAAGGCGGATATGGTGCTTATTATTCGCTTTTTTCTTGGTTTGTAAAATGATATTCATCTTTTTCATCTAATGGAAAGGGATATATCTGGTTTACTCCAAAAGTTTCATCAGAAGAGACTAGCAAGTTAAATATTAGGACTAGATTTCTATCCTTTACTTTCATATCTTCGTCTGATACAAATTGGACAAATCTTTTAAAGCGATTTTCTTGTTTTTTGAAATGGAGTTCATCAAATTCTTTTACAGTTGGGAGTTTTCGGTGTAATTCTTGAAGTTTCTCCCACTCTTCTTCCTGATTTAATAAATAAGCAAGAGGTACACCGAAATAATCAGCTAGTTGAGCAGCATTTTTGAGAGTAATTTGACTTTCTCCATTTTCCCACCGAGATATAGTTTTTTCATTTATTTTTAAAAAGTTGGCTATTTCTTTCTGAGACTTCTTTTTTTCTTTTCTTAATTCTTTCAATCTATTCATTATTCATAATACCTTTCGTTGCTAATTATAACATTTATTTTTAAAAAAAGACAAAAATGTCTGTAAAAAATTAAAAAAATGCTTGACGTGGACAAAAATGTCTGATATTATAAAACGTGTAAAGGACAAAAATGTCCGTTCTCTCCAACCTTTTACACTTTCAATCTATTTATGGAGGGATATTTTTAGAGAGGAGGAAACCTATGGGGAAACTAAGAGGTTATCGAGTTATGTTAGGACTGACTCAGCAACAAATGGCGGATAAGCTAAAAATTTCTTTGCAGTCATACAACAACAAAGAATTAGGTAAAACGCTATTCAATGACAAAGAACGCCTAGAGATTAAGTCAATGGTTGCAGAAATCGAACCAGACATAACAATAGACGAACTATTTTATAGTTAGAAAGGAGCGAACTAATGGACAACGATTTTAAGACAGTTACAAATGCCAAGGGGCTAGAAATTCCCAAGTATTTCAAGGATTTTAAAAAGCTAGTTGAGAAAGACAGACAACTAGCCGAGTATCTTTGTATGAACTACGAGGGCTTAGAAAGTGAAGACCTGGGCGCATTTCTTGAAACAGTTGAGCAGGGACTCAGCTGGATTCTTGATCTTATCGAAAGTAAAGACTTGCTATATAAACCCAAGTCAGGGACAAAAGCATGAAACAAGATAACAAAAAAAGTCACTTGCTCAAATTTTGGACGAGGCGAGCAAGCGACGAAATCTAGGGTATAGATATTTTTTCTATACCTTGATTATAGCATAGAAAGACAAGGTACACAATGAGAAAACAACATCAAGCAGTAAAATTCAAGGATATTGCTGAAAAATTGCCTGAACTGGAGGGCAAAAACTTAGAAGAAATCGCAGGAGTGTTAGGCTACCGTAACCTAGATAGTTGCAAGGTTAATCTTTACAATCTCAGACAAAACAAGCGACTAGGTTTTAAAGTAGAAAAAGGAGTTTACACTAAGTTTGAACTCTTGGACGATACTGTAAAAGAAGAACTAGAAGACAAGGAACTTGGGGAACGTGGTCGCTATTTGAAGAGTGTAGACCGCTACAAGGCTATGTTAAATGCCTTTTCTATAGCCTTTGATAGCACAGTTAAGGCAGAAACTAGACAAAAAGCAGAACATGACGGACTGAAAGCCTTGGATAGGATTCCAGATAAATACTATGCCTTACTTTATGACATGATGGAGGGCTAGAAGTGGAAGAAAAAACACATTTTGCTAGATTCATGCGTAGAGCTATGGAGTTAGCAAGGCAATTACATAGTAAAGAAATCCAACGTGATGAATTTGATAGAGCCTGGAAAAGATTAGGCGATCAAATCGAAAACGAAACAAAGAAAAACTAAAAAACCGAAAAGCAGGCAAGCAATTAGAAAAGGTTTTGAAAATCAAGTGCTGACAGGGCGAGTCTAGGCACTTGTTTAGAAAAAATGTGGGTGATTACCCACGAAACACCGCTACAAGCGTACGGCAACATGGGGAAAACGCCCAGCGTTTGGAGTGGTGCTAATCATGTATAGGAAACAGGCAAGAAAAAGGAGTAGTAGACTATGACAGAAACAACATACGATATTATCGCTAAAAACTTGGATAGAATTAGTATGGAATTACACCAAGCAGACGAAAACAATGATTTTTTAAGAATAGGACTCTTATCAGGACAATTAAAAACTATCAAAGAAAATTTACACCGCTTACTTTGGATTGAACTTCCTGAATTGAATGAATGCCATAAAATAGAGGCAGTCTCTAAAAGCACTACGGGAATGTTTTTCCACCCTGGTATTTTTGAAATGGACGCTATGCGACAATCCTTCTTTAAACGTCAAGCTAAGCACTTTTTTGACAACGAAGCAGAGCAACAGGCGTATATAGAACATGCTGAAAAGGAGTATTTAGAGGCTACTGTAACCTTGAAGGATATCATTTTTAAGTCTAAAAATGGGACTCAGAAAGTAAGTAAAGACTGTCTTATAGAGCAGTTTGAGGAGGCGATGAAATGAACGAGCTAGACTTAAGCAACACACAGGCGATTTTTGTTTCCGTGCTATTGATTGGCTTACTGGTTTATCTAAACCGCCGAGACCGTAAAAAAAGCGCCCAAATGGAGCGAGGAAGTACACAGACGATAGAAACACCTAGCGAGGGTTTAAGCCCTTATTATGGGCGATATATTCAACTTGCAGGGGTGAGACCATGGGGGTGATGATATGTTTGAAAAGATGATTGAGGAACTCAAAACAAAAATATTAGAAGCTATCGAACGTTACCTAAAAAGCCGTGAAAAAGTACCGCCGAGACTCACGGGCTTAATTACAGCTCAGGAAACAATGGAAGAGTTAAGCATAAAGTATAAAACACTTCAAAAGTGGGAAGCTGCAGGTTTAAGGCGTTACCAACCTCCACTGGATACCAGAAAAACATACTATAAAGTGACAGATATTCTAAAATTTTTGGGGGTGGATGAATGAGAGTGATGGAGTTGATTTTATCCGCTGATAAATTATCATTATTCGCCTTTCTCAAGTCTAACCCTACCCAAGTATGGAAGAATGGCAACTACTATAAGTTTGTGTACTACGAGCCGATAGGTGAGGGGCTGACGGATTTTCACTACAAAGGCTTATATTTAGCTATCAGAGACGATAAAAACCATAAGGAAGGCTGGGAACTAACTAGATCATTGGAAATTGCTTTGGCTAGTCCTGACTTGCTGACGATCCTGAAAGATTTAGAAGTAAACAAATTGACAGAGCAACGGCAGGGGCTTGGCGTGGAGCTGAAAGGTTGGGTTTTTGACCTGATTTGTAACGGGATTTATACCAGATATGAGACTTCGGTCTTTATTCGTTTACTATTTGTGAATGGCTACAGTTTTAGTCAGCTGGTGGACTTGTTTTCTGCAATCGTCAAACGGAAAGAACTAGCCAGCTATTTCCTAGAAGTAGCAACTAAATTCTATAAGGAGGTAGCTTTTGAATAGTGAAGAAATTGTAAATAAAATCATTGAAGAGAATCAGCCAAGAGCATCGCCTACCGTGGTGGACTTGACCCAAGCAAGGGAGACCAACGAGGAAAACAATAGCCTGAATCTAACACCTAAAACCAAAGGGAAAGGCTTTGCCATAACCTTGGACAATCTCAAGAAGATTTTAAGTGGAGATAGCAAGCTGAAAGGGGCTATACAGTACAACACCTTTACTTATGAAATTGATGTGACAAAACCAACAAAGTTGAACGGTAGAACCTTAAGCGGTACAATCGATGATCTGATTATCAGAGAGATAAGGGCTTATATTGCTACCAAGTATAAGATGGATTATAAAAAAGGGGATATCGCTGATATTTTGGAAGTAGTAGCTGGAGAGCATAGCTACAACCCTTTAAAAGACTACCTGGAATCATGCGAAAGCGAGTATAAAGAACTAGTGAATCAGCGAGATCCGTTTGATATTCTAAGGCATTATCTCAATATCAAGGATGACGAATATAACCGTATTATCATTGACTTGTTTTTTCGTGGAGCAGTTGCAAAGGTGTTTGATCCCACTATTAAGTTTGACTTTGTGCTGGACTTGACCGGAAGGCAGGGAGTGGGAAAGACTCAATTTTTTGAGGGGCTTTTTACTCACAAGTATTTTACAACCGTTGAAACTTTCACAGATAAGGATGACAAGGCTAGGATGGTGAGAAACTGGTGTGTGTTTGATGATGAAATGGTGGCCAGTAAAAAGGCTAGTTTTTCAGAATTAAAGAAATTCATCACAGGAACCAAGCTAGAGTTTAGACCGCCTTACGCTTCAAGCGATAGGCGACGTCCTAAGAGTTTTATTATTGTGAGGGCGACCAATGATCATGATTATTTAAACGACCTGACAGGGGAAAGGCGCTTTCTGGTTGCTGAGGTACACAAAGACACCGCCTATAAGGGCAGGAAGTGGACAGAGAAAGACCGTAGACACTTTTGGGGTGCTATGGTGTTAGCCTGGAGATCTAACCAGGTGTTGAACCTGACAGATGAACAGGAAAAACTAGTAAACGATGTAAGAAGTCGTTACAAGTTTGTAGATGAAACCCTTGAAGATTTGGAGCGTTATTTAGCTTTACCTTTTCCTGAAAAAATGTACCGTTACCCAGTTACAGACAGAACCAGGTATTACTATATTTATGACATGATGAACGAGGGTTATTTTAGAAATAGTAAAGGTGGAACAGTTGAACTTGACACAGACACCTATGGCGAACTAGTAGAACGTGACAAGATGACTATAAACCTATTCTTCCAAGAAGTCTATCTAACTGACAAAGCACCACCAAAGGATAAAGCAAAGGTTAAAAAGTACATGCAAAATAAAGAGGGATGGGAACACAAACGATCTTTAAAATTTGGAAAAAGTGTTAAGCCTGGTTACTCAAAACCTAAAAGGTAGTTAGGGTAGTCACTAACTCAAAAAATGACTACCTTTAAGAGAGTGGCTAGAACCTTTAAACAAAAGGATTTAAAAACAAGGGTAGTTTTTAAGATTTTACTGACTACCCCCTAAACCCTTGATGTGATTGACTTTTATATTAAAAAGTAGTTATTTTAAATTATTTATAAGTATATAGAGTAAATAGAGTTAAGGTGTTTATTATTATTTTTTTGAGCGAGAGGTGACTACCTGACTACGCTTTTTGCAAACCCTTGGGACTGTAAGGAGGAGGTGGTAGTCACTAGATACCCCAAAATGACTACCTTTTTAGAGAAAAGAGGATATATGAACGAATTACATAAAGGTTGGATTTACTTCCTAAATCGTGGTATAATTAAGAGTGTAAAGTTACCAGAATATGGTGACATTCGGTTGATAATTGCAGATGGTATTGTGACCATGGTAGAAACCAAAACACAACAAAAATTTTAAATACTGACTTGAAAACAAGAGGTAGGACATAAGACGTAAATTACGTTTTTTGTTCTACCTTTTTTACTTAAGAATGAAAGGAAATAAAAAATATGACAATGAGACTTAAAGGACAAACAAGAAACGAATATATGCAAGCTAGAGAAGCGTTTATGAATGCAGTAAAAACTAATGCTCCACAAGATCAGCAAACAGAACTTTATGGTGATATGTTAGACAAAATGCAGGAACATATGATCGAAGAAGCTAAAACCGCATCATATTTAGGAGATGGCTTTACATCACAGCCTAATACTTTAAAGGGCAATGAAATGGTATTCTTTAATGAGTTTGATAAGAATATCCCTAAAGGGGTGGAAAAACTTCTCCCAGAGGAGACGATTGACAGAATTTTTGAAGATATAAAATCAGAACACCCTTTACTTGAAAAAATTGGACTAAAAAACCTAGGGATCCGACTGAACTTTTTGACATCAGAGCGTAGCGGTGGAGCAGTCTGGGGTAAGATTTTTGGAGAAATCAAAGGGCAACTAAAGGCCAGCTTTGGAAGCAGACAAGAAACTCAGCATAAATTAACGGCTTTTATCGTGATCCCGAAAGATTTCAAAGAACTCGGGCCAGCTTGGATTGAAAACTTTGTCAGAACACAATTGACAGAATCCTTTGCGGTAGCATTGGAAGAAGGGTTTTTAAATGGTGATGGTGATAATAAACCTCTAGGACTAACAAGAAAATTGACGGGAGTAGCTCAAGGTTCAAATATTACTTACCCTAAAAAAGAAAAACAAGCTTTAAAATTAACTTTTGAAAATCCTAAAGAAACCGTAAACCAGGTATCAGAGATCTTCAAATTTCACTCTGTAAAGGCTGATGGAGTTAGTTTTGTCGATACGACAAATAAGATTGTTCTTGTTGTGAATTCAGAAGAAATTTGGGAGATCGAGAAGAAACTAATTAATTTCACAGACAGCGCAGCATATAACAAAGCGATACCTCTAAATTTACAAATCATTCCTTCAATCTCTCAAGAAAAAGGGAAGGCGACTTCTTTCATTCAAGGACGCTATGATGCGGTTTTAGGTGGAGGCATTAACCTACAACGCTATCAAGATACGTTGGCGCTTGAAGATATGGATCTCTATGTGGCTAAGCAATTTGCTTATGGTAAGGCTCATGATGAAAAGACTGCTGCAGTTTGGGAGCTTGATTTCTCAAAAAATCAAGAGCCAGGTATTGGAGGTTAATCGATGAATAGCATTGATGTTATCAATCTCTTCCTTTTGTATCAGGACTATAATCTAGTTTATGTTAATCCATTTCATGAACTCATGAAGAATCTTTTTCATAAACTGAATGAAGCAGAAGCTACAGAATTCTTCAGTAAGCAAGAGGAAGTTAAAAAAGAAATACTAAACGAAATTGAAGAGTATAAACAAGACTACACTTCGATTTTAAGCGATATGTTTTTGACAACACGTCAAAAAGAAAATCAGTTAGAAAATGAATTTAAACAGCGAGAAAAAGCCATCAGGGAAAAGTCATTAGCATATTTTAAAGATTGGAAGGAGTTTTCTCAGAACAAAATTTCACCTTTAGTTACTGATATGGCATCAACACTACAAGAAGAAAATAGTCTTTATCGTTCTGATATCTTTGAGTTTTTAGATAAGCTAAAGAGCTTTTACACTATCGAATCTCACGAGGTAGCTGCTGATGGATTTTTGAGAAGTAAACTCTTAGAGGAATATCAATTCAAGAATGTTGATAAGAAGTTTAAAGACAAGTACTATTACATTAACAAAGGGCAGCAACGATACTATGAGCAGGCCATTCTTAAAGAAATGGAACACTATAATCTTTCTCCAGATATGATTTTATGGAGTGACTTACTTCTAGAAGAGTTAGTACAAGATGATAAAATCAAGGGACATAGTGTTGAAGAATTTACAGAGTATATCTCTGGAGTGGTAGATGATTTTATAGATCAGAAAGAGCAAGAACTTATTAAACAAAGGGAAGTCTTTAATGATCTACCAGAGAAAAAGAAAAATATTATTTCTAAATTCTTTGGGCAATAAACAAAAAGAAGATGGGTTCGCGCCTATCTTTTTCCTTGTTCTTTTATGAATTCCTTGTTTTAAGGAAACAGTGAATTCATATTACAGTATCTTATAAAACACTTGATAGAGTAAGGAAGTAACTCACTAAGCGAATTCAATAGAATGTGTAAAACAATGAATTGGTAATTAAAATTATAGAAAGAATATGTAAAGAAATTGACTCAAAAGACAAGATTAGACACAGGAAATAAAAAAAGAAGTTTTTAAAGATATTGTGTAATTTTTAAATTTTCTTAAACACCCCCCGGTCAAAAAAATCGGAAATTTTCAAAGACGCGGGTAAGCGGCCTGCACAAGACTGTCCAAATTTTTAACAAAAAATTAAGGGGGTGGGGGGTAGGTCAGAAAAACTTACTTAAAAATAGAAAACCAACAATTTTTTTGTTATACTTGCATCAGGTATTGAAATATAAGATAAAAAAATATAGAATAATTTCCTATATAATGGGCTATAAAAAAAGCACGTCTTAACCGTGCTAGTTTCTTGCCTGCTGAACTCATTAAAAATAGAGTTTCATGTTCAGTGATTTGTGGAGTAAGACAGAAACTCCTAGACATTAAAAAGAAACATGAAAACAACTAGACACCCTAATATCAACCATTAGGAGAATATAAAGCAACTTGCTGAATAGTCAAAAAAGCGATACAACAAAATGCTTTAATTTTAAGAAATATCTTACAGAAAGCCTACAACAGTGGGCTTTTTTCTTTACATGAAAATTAGACTGTGAAAAACTAGTCACCTTTATGTGAATTACAAACTTATAATCCATAACATTACAGACTCAAAAAAACACAAGACAGAAACCAAAGCCCTTCTTTCCCCCTTTCTCTGCTATACTACAAGCAGAGAAAGGGGGAAAGCAAATGCTTGAAAAGTATTATGAGAAGGTAAAAGGAATTGTCCATAGATGTCGAAAAGATTACTATCTCCACCTGTGGGAAAAAGAGGATTGGGACCAAGAAGGACTGATCTGTCTCTATGAACTCCTCGAAGCCCATCCAGAATTAGTGGAAGAGGAAAAGAAACTCTACGTCTACTTCAAAACAAAATTCCGCAATCGAATCCTAGATAGCGTCAGAAAGCAAGAGAGTCAAAAACGTCGCCTAGACCGAATGGCCTACGAAGAAGTAGGGGAGATTAGCCATCGCCTACCAGAAGGAGGATTGTGGCTGGATGATTACTACGCCCTTCATGAATTGTTGAATACTTATAGAAGAAAGTTACCAGAAGATAAGCAAGAAGCCTATGAACGCCTCTGGGCAGACGAACGATTTAAAGGCCGCAAAGCCCTTCTCAGAGAGCTGAAGGAAACATTACAAGACTTCTAAAAAAAATTAAAAAAAGGTGTTGACAAAGTAAGAAAAGTCGGTATAATAGTAAGAGTTGAAAATAACAACTCCGGTCCGTTGGTCAAGGGGTTAAGACACCGCCTTTTCACGGCGGTAACACGGGTTCGAATCCCGTACGGACTATAGTATGAAGCAGATGAAACACTAGATGAAAAAAATTAAAAAAAGTTTCAAAAAAGTGTTGACAAGCGAAAGCGACTGTGATATACTAATATAGTTGTCACTTGAGAGAAGTGAGTGACAAAGACCTTTGAAAACTGAACAAGACGAACCAATGTGCAGGGCACTACAACTAAGGTTGTAGTACTGAACAATGAAAAAAACAATAAATCTGTCAGTGACAGAAATGAGTGAGAACTCAAACTTTTAATGAGAGTTTGATCCTGGCTCAGGACGAACGCTGGCGGCGTGCCTAATACATGCAAGTAGAACGCTGAAGGAGGAGCTTGCTTCTCCGGATGAGTTGCGAACGGGTGAGTAACGCGTAGGTAACCTGCCTGGTAGCGGGGGATAACTATTGGAAACGATAGCTAATACCGCATAATAGTAGATATTGCATGATATCTGCTTGAAAGGTGCAATTGCATCACTACCAGATGGACCTGCGTTGTATTAGCTAGTTGGTGAGGTAACGGCTCACCAAGGCGACGATACATAGCCGACCTGAGAGGGTGATCGGCCACACTGGGACTGAGACACGGCCCAGACTCCTACGGGAGGCAGCAGTAGGGAATCTTCGGCAATGGACGGAAGTCTGACCGAGCAACGCCGCGTGAGTGAAGAAGGTTTTCGGATCGTAAAGCTCTGTTGTAAGAGAAGAACGAGTGTGAGAGTGGAAAGTTCACACTGTGACGGTATCTTACCAGAAAGGGACGGCTAACTACGTGCCAGCAGCCGCGGTAATACGTAGGTCCCGAGCGTTGTCCGGATTTATTGGGCGTAAAGCGAGCGCAGGCGGTTAGATAAGTCTGAAGTTAAAGGCTGTGGCTTAACCATAGTACGCTTTGGAAACTGTTTAACTTGAGTGCAAGAGGGGAGAGTGGAATTCCATGTGTAGCGGTGAAATGCGTAGATATATGGAGGAACACCGGTGGCGAAAGCGGCTCTCTGGCTTGTAACTGACGCTGAGGCTCGAAAGCGTGGGGAGCAAACAGGATTAGATACCCTGGTAGTCCACGCCGTAAACGATGAGTGCTAGGTGTTAGACCCTTTCCGGGGTTTAGTGCCGCAGCTAACGCATTAAGCACTCCGCCTGGGGAGTACGACCGCAAGGTTGAAACTCAAAGGAATTGACGGGGGCCCGCACAAGCGGTGGAGCATGTGGTTTAATTCGAAGCAACGCGAAGAACCTTACCAGGTCTTGACATCCCTCTGACCGCTCTAGAGATAGAGTTTTCCTTCGGGACAGAGGTGACAGGTGGTGCATGGTTGTCGTCAGCTCGTGTCGTGAGATGTTGGGTTAAGTCCCGCAACGAGCGCAACCCCTATTGTTAGTTGCCATCATTCAGTTGGGCACTCTAGCGAGACTGCCGGTAATAAACCGGAGGAAGGTGGGGATGACGTCAAATCATCATGCCCCTTATGACCTGGGCTACACACGTGCTACAATGGCTGGTACAACGAGTCGCAAGTCGGTGACGGCAAGCTAATCTCTTAAAGCCAGTCTCAGTTCGGATTGTAGGCTGCAACTCGCCTACATGAAGTCGGAATCGCTAGTAATCGCGGATCAGCACGCCGCGGTGAATACGTTCCCGGGCCTTGTACACACCGCCCGTCACACCACGAGAGTTTGTAACACCCGAAGTCGGTGAGGTAACCATTTGGAGCCAGCCGCCTAAGGTGGGATAGATGATTGGGGTGAAGTCGTAACAAGGTAGCCGTATCGGAAGGTGCGGCTGGATCACCTCCTTTCTAAGGATAAGGAATGCACATTGGTCTTGTTTAGTCTTGAGAGGTCTTGTGGGGCCTTAGCTCAGCTGGGAGAGCGCCTGCTTTGCACGCAGGAGGTCAGCGGTTCGATCCCGCTAGGCTCCATTGGTGAGAGATCACCAAGTAATGCACATTGAAAATTGAATATCTATATCAAATAGTAACAAGAAAATAAACCGAAAACGCTGTAGTATTAATAAGAGTTTATGACTGAAAGGTCAGAAAAATAAGGTTAAGTTAATAAGGGCGCACGGTGGATGCCTTGGCACTAGGAGCCGAAGAAGGACGTGACAAACGACGATATGCCTTGGGTAGCTGTAAGTAAGCGATGATCCAGGGATTTCCGAATGGGGGAACCCAACAGGTACTACCTGTTACCCATATCTGTTAAGGATATGAGGAGGAAGACGCAGTGAACTGAAACATCTAAGTAGCTGCAGGAAGAGAAAGCAAAAGCGATTGCCTTAGTAGCGGCGAGCGAAACGGCAGGAGGGCAAACCGAAGAGTTTACTCTTCGGGGTTGTAGGACTGCAATGTGGACTCAAAGACTATAGAAGAATGATTTGGGAAGATCAGCCAAAGAGAGTGATAGCCTCGTATTCAAAATAGTCTTTGTACCTAGCAGTATCCTGAGTACGGCGGGACACGTGAAATCCCGTCGGAATCTGGGAGGACCATCTCCCAACCCTAAATACTCCCTAGTGACCGATAGTGAACCAGTACCGTGAGGGAAAGGTGAAAAGCACCCCGGGAGGGGAGTGAAATAGAACCTGAAACCGTGTGCCTACAACAAGTTCGAGCCCGTTAATGGGTGAGAGCGTGCCTTTTGTAGAATGAACCGGCGAGTTACGATATGATGCGAGGTTAAGTTGAAGAGACGGAGCCGTAGGGAAACCGAGTCTGAACAGGGCGAATTAGTATCATGTCGTAGACCCGAAACCATGTGACCTACCCATGAGCAGGTTGAAGGTGCGGTAAGACGCACTGGAGGACCGAACCAGGGCACGTTGAAAAGTGCTTGGATGACTTGTGGGTAGCGGAGAAATTCCAAACGAACTTGGAGATAGCTGGTTCTCTCCGAAATAGCTTTAGGGCTAGCGTCGACATTAGAGATTCTTGGAGGTAGAGCACTGTTTGGGTGAGGGGTCCATCCCGGATTACCAATCTCAGATAAACTCCGAATGCCAATGAATTATGGTCGGCAGTCAGACTGCGAGTGCTAAGATCCGTAGTCGAAAGGGAAACAGCCCAGACCACCAGCTAAGGTCCCAAAATAATTGTTAAGTGGAAAAGGATGTGGGGTTGCACAGACAACTAGGATGTTAGCTTAGAAGCAGCTATTCATTCAAAGAGTGCGTAATAGCTCACTAGTCGAGTGACCCTGCGCCGAAAATGTACCGGGGCTAAAACAATTTACCGAAGCTGTGGATACCTTTATAGGTATGGTAGGAGAGCGTTCTATGTGTGAAGAAGGTGTACCGTGAGGAGTGCTGGAACGCATAGAAGTGAGAATGCCGGTATGAGTAGCGAAAGACAGGTGAGAATCCTGTCCACCGTAAGACTAAGGTTTCCAGGGGAAGGCTCGTCCGCCCTGGGTTAGTCGGGACCTAAGGAGAGACCGAAAGGTGTATCCGATGGACAACAGGTTGATATTCCTGTACTAGAGTATGTAGTGATGGAGGGACGCAGTAGGCTAACTAAAGCAGACGATTGGAAGTGTCTGTCTAAGCAGTGAGGTGTGAATTGAGTTAAATGCTTAGTTCTATAACATTGAGCTGTGATGGGGAGCGAAGTTTAGTAGCGAAGTTAGTGACGTCACACTGCCAAGAAAAGCTTCTAGCGTTTAAACATACTCTACCCGTACCGCAAACCGACACAGGTAGTCGAGGCGAGTAGCCTCAGGTGAGCGAGAGAACTCTCGTTAAGGAACTCGGCAAAATGACCCCGTAACTTCGGGAGAAGGGGTGCTGACTTTAAGTCAGCCGCAGTGAATAGGCCCAAGCAACTGTTTATCAAAAACACAGCTCTCTGCTAAATCGTAAGATGATGTATAGGGGGTGACGCCTGCCCGGTGCTGGAAGGTTAAGAGGAGTGCTTAGCGGAAACGCGAAGGTATGAATTGAAGCCCCAGTAAACGGCGGCCGTAACTATAACGGTCCTAAGGTAGCGAAATTCCTTGTCGGGTAAGTTCCGACCCGCACGAAAGGCGTAATGATTTGGGCACTGTCTCAACGAGAGACTCGGTGAAATTTTAGTACCTGTGAAGATGCAGGTTACCCGCGACAGGACGGAAAGACCCCATGGAGCTTTACTGCAGTTTGATATTGAGTGTCTGTACCACATGTACAGGATAGGTAGGAGTCTAAGAGATCGGGACGCCAGTTTCGAAGGAGACGCTGTTGGGATACTACCCTTGTGTTATGGCCACTCTAACCCAGATAGGTGATCCCTATCGGAGACAGTGTCTGACGGGCAGTTTGACTGGGGCGGTCGCCTCCTAAAAGGTAACGGAGGCGCCCAAAGGTTCCCTCAGAATGGTTGGAAATCATTCGCAGAGTGTAAAGGTATAAGGGAGCTTGACTGCGAGAGCTACAACTCGAGCAGGGACGAAAGTCGGGCTTAGTGATCCGGTGGTTCCGTATGGAAGGGCCATCGCTCAACGGATAAAAGCTACCCTGGGGATAACAGGCTTATCTCCCCCAAGAGTTCACATCGACGGGGAGGTTTGGCACCTCGATGTCGGCTCGTCGCATCCTGGGGCTGTAGTCGGTCCCAAGGGTTGGGCTGTTCGCCCATTAAAGCGGCACGCGAGCTGGGTTCAGAACGTCGTGAGACAGTTCGGTCCCTATCCGTCGCGGGCGTAGGAAATTTGAGAGGATCTGCTCCTAGTACGAGAGGACCAGAGTGGACTTACCGCTGGTGTACCAGTTGTCTTGCCAAAGGCATCGCTGGGTAGCTATGTAGGGAAGGGATAAACGCTGAAAGCATCTAAGTGTGAAACCCACCTCAAGATGAGATTTCCCATGATTTTATATCAGTAAGAGCCCTGAGAGATGATCAGGTAGATAGGTTAGAAGTGGAAGTGTGGCGACACATGTAGCGGACTAATACTAATAGCTCGAGGACTTATCCAAAGTAACTGAGAATACGAAGTGTGAAGGTTTTCTTGGAATTTGATAGATATTCAATTTTGAGTAGGTATTACTCAAAGTTAAGTGACGATAGCCTAGGAGATACACCTGTACCCATGCCGAACACAGAAGTTAAGCCCTAGAACGCCGGAAGTAGTTGGGGGTTGCCCCCTGTGAGATAAGGAAGTCGCTTAGCTAAAGGGAGTTTAGCTCAGCTGGGAGAGCATCTGCCTTACAAGCAGAGGGTCAGCGGTTCGATCCCGTTAACTCCCATTTTAGCGGGTGTAGTTTAGTGGTAAAACTACAGCCTTCCAAGCTGTTGTCGCGAGTTCGATTCTCGTCACCCGCTTTGAACATATAGTTCATTTACCAAGTTGTTTAACTTGGGCGCGTAGCTCAGGTGGTTAGAGCGCACGCCTGATAAGCGTGAGGTCGGTGGTTCGAGTCCACTCGTGCCCATTGAAATATGGTCCGTTGGTCAAGGGGTTAAGACACCGCCTTTTCACGGCGGTAACACGGGTTCGAATCCCGTACGGACTATTTATTGGAGGATTACCCAAGTCCGGCTGAAGGGAACGGTCTTGAAAACCGTCAGGCGTGTAAAAGCGTGCGTGGGTTCGAATCCCACATCCTCCTTTATTATTAACGCGGGATGGAGCAGCTCGGTAGCTCGTCGGGCTCATAACCCGAAGGTCGTAGGTTCAAATCCTGCTCCCGCAATAAGGCTCGGTAGCTCAGTTGGTAGAGCAATGGATTGAAGCTCCATGTGTCGGCGGTTCGATTCCGTCTCGCGCCATTTAAATATTTTGGAAGGGTAGCGAAGAGGCTAAACGCGGCGGACTGTAAATCCGCTCCTTCGGGTTCGGGGGTTCGAATCCCTCCCCTTCCATAACCTTAACTACGGGCATAGTTTAAAGGTAGAACTAAGGTCTCCAAAACCTTCAGTGTGGGTTCAATTCCTACTGCCCGTGTTTTAAAATTATGGCGGGTGTGGTGAAGTGGTTAACACACCAGATTGTGGCTCTGGCATGCGTGGGTTCGATCCCCATCACTCGCCTATTTTATATTATTGGGGTATAGCCAAGCGGTAAGGCAAGGGACTTTGACTCCCTCATGCGTTGGTTCGAATCCAGCTACCCCAGTTACTATTTGCCGGCGTGGCGGAATTGGCAGACGCGCTGGACTCAAAATCCAGTGTCCGCAAGGACGTGCCGGTTCGACCCCGGCCGCCGGTATAGTAATAACGACAAGGTTTTCGAGCCTTGTCTTTTTATTTTTTCTTCCAATTTTTTCTTTCAGAGTTACTTAAAATTACTTAAAATTTTTTTTTTGCTAAATTAGGAAGAAAATATTTAACATATTTTGTATTAAACTTGATTCGTTTTATGTAAAAATATACAATAGGTATATACTATTCAAGGAGAGATATCATGTTATACAATCAAGAAAATTATTCAATGCTCGAAGTTGAACAAGCAAAAAGCGATATTAAATCTCTAGCGAAAGAAAAGTCAAAACTTGTTAAACTTGATTTTAATAATCCAAAAGATGTATCTGAATTTTTCGATAAAGAATAATTTTTACTTTTCGATGTTAGAAGTATTTTTCTAGGTAATAAAGAGGTTCTCGTGGTTTATACAATAGATGAAATTAAGGCTAAGATTGAGCCTATTGCTAAACGATATAACGTATCAAAAGTCTACTTGTTTGGTTCCTATGCAAGAGGAGAAGAAGACGAAAATAGTGATATAGATATTGCTTTAGAATTAGGAGATATAACGAAATTTATGGATGTATACGGGCATCTTTCGACCATCTTTAGTGGAAATGTAGATATTCTTTTAGTTAGTGATTTATTGTCACCTAAAACCAATATTGGCTCATTGGTGAAAAAGAATTTTTTAAATGATAGAGTTCTCATCTATCAAAAATTGGAGGAAGCTATGGTAGAAAATTTAGTTAATAATCCTCGTATGAGAGATATAACCGAGTATAATGAAGTCACTCAGAATGCAATTAAGGAAAGTTTAGAAAAGTATAAAACGGAGGGAATAACTAAAAGTTCCGAAAGTATAGATAATTATTTTGAAAGAATGGTTCGTGAAAATACCAAGTAATTTTTGGTAGAGCTTAGTTATTTTATTTTCAATAAGAAAAAGAACAGCACTTATTTTGTTAGATTGAATTCACTCAAAAGGTAATTAAAGAAAGTGAAAGGAGGAAGGAATCATGATTAAAGAGTTTGGTGTTACAAATTTAGAAGTAACCAAAGAAGATATTTCTAAAAATCCTAACAATCCTATTCTGCGGATGTATGATGATGAAGAGTTGATTGGAACGTTTAGTATTCTTACAGGTGAAATTATAGAAAATTTGGATTTAGCAGATTATGATATACGATTTGCACAAAGACAAATTGAATTAAATCGTGATAACTATCTTGAAATGTGGAAGGACTACGTGGGGATATTACATGCCTAAGTATCCTTTTTTGTAGAACTGAGTTTTTAATATTTTTAATAAGAAAAAGAACAGCACTTATTTTGGCTGTTCTTTTTATAATAGATTATCTAGTTTATCTGCTAAATCTTTTTGTTTACTTGGGTATAAGTGTGAGTAGGTATCAATTGTTGTGGTTATAGAAGCGTGTCCTAATCTCTCTTTTACAATTAAGTAGTCTTCTCCTTGGTTTATTAAAAGAGAAGCGTGAGAGTGTCTAAAATCATGAATCCTTATTTTCTTTAAAGAACTATCTCTAGCTAGAATCTTTTTATATTGTTTTTCAATAGAATTTTTTGTTAGAGTGATTGGACTATCCTGAAAGATTTGGAGTTTTTCAGTATCAGTTGAAAATTCTCTTAGTCTTTCTGTCTGTTCTTGTTTCCATTCTTCTAGTGTTTCTATAAGCTTTTTATTAATAATGATTCTTCTAGTACCGGATTTAGTTTTTGTAGAACTAATGTGTTCTTCACCTTTATTCACGTACATTGACTTACTAACATGTATTGTACTTGTAGAAAACTCTATATCTTTCCAAGTAAGAGCGAGTGCTTCTCCAAGTCGTAAGCCAGTAAAGAAAAGTACTGTAAATAGTAGTTCAAGATTATATTCGTCGTTCTTGAATAGTGAAAGAAAATGTTTAAATTCTTTAACTGTCCAAAATTGCATTTTTCTTTTTTCTATCGGTAATTTTTTCAATAAACCTACTGGATGTTCTTTGTAATATCCTTTTCTTAATCCAACATCTAGTATTTTCTTTAATAGAACAATGATTTTATTAATAGTATTTGGAC
The DNA here is from genome assembly GCF_032340315.1 of Streptococcus sp. DTU_2020_1001019_1_SI_AUS_MUR_006. Lineage (NCBI taxonomy): Bacteria > Bacillati > Bacillota > Bacilli > Lactobacillales > Streptococcaceae > Streptococcus > Streptococcus sp. DTU_2020_1001019_1_SI_AUS_MUR_006. The sequence goes on from NZ_CP135436.1 coordinate 659,152, forward strand.
TCAATTTTTTCTCAGAATTTTTAGCATTCTTTTCTCGTAAATGTTCCCTAAACTGATATATATCTTCATAAGTTAGTTTATCTATATTATCGACTTTTGAAAAATAGTCTTTGATATGTTTATTATAATTGTTTTCTTGAGTATCAATATAGCTCTTTTTTCTATTGTTTATTTCATCCTCTTCTTTTAACAATTGATAAAGCATATCTATTGTTATTTTTGCGCCAAAATTTTTCTCTTTTAGTTCTACGCTTCTTAAGTATCGCTCGGCTTCCAAAGCCTCTTTTTTGGTTTTGAATCCTTTTCTAACAATTCGTCGTTGTATTAGTGTTATAGGGTTCGTTCCACTAGAAACATCAGCAATCCATGTACCATTTTTGCTTTTACGAACGGCCATTTACTATGCTTCTTTCTGTAATTCTATTCCTAGTAGTTCTTCAGCTATGGTTGCAGGAATTGTTCCGATTCGTTTATTGTTATAGATAGCAAAGCCACGATTGACTAATAGTACTTTCCCAGTATGTATAATTTTTCTAGCAGTACCAGGACTAAATCCAAGTTCAATTAAATCATCTTTTGTTACTGTTTTAATCATTGGTTCTCCTTAATTTATTTTATAAACTAAGGGGAGCGACGAACTCCCCTTGATTCAGTAGTTATTTTTGTTTCTTGTCAACTAAGTGAATAGCATCAGCCTTATAATACATCGTTTTGCTAATCATTGAAGCTCGAAGGTTTTCAAATGTAACTGGGACTTCGTCCATTGCTTGAATATAATCATTATCAACTAATGGTTCAGGATTGTCAACGGATACTTGTGTTGATTTCTTTTTAAATGGTCCATCTTTGATAGTGATGTTATATTTCCAACCAATAATATTTTGAGTGTTAAATCGTCTTTCGCTTCCATCACTATTTTTGATAATCTCGCCATTTTCATCGGCTCTGATTTCAGTTTCAAATTTTGGAAGTACCTCATCCAATTCAAATTTAGTTCCAATGTTATTAAAATCCCAATCGTTTTGTGAAAGCATTTTTGCCATAGTTAATTTCTCCTTTTTATGTTCTCTTTAATTTTTGGTATTAAGTCTTCTCTTTTGAAGGATATTGCCCTTTCTATGAGTTGACTTGCTAACTCCGGAGGAAATTCCAAAGTATCCAATTTTTCAAAGTTCTCTTTCTCTAGTTCAAATAGTAATTCATTTTCATAGAGAAACTTATATGCTCTTAGAATGGCTCCAGAACCTTTAAAGACAAGCCACTCTAATTTATTTGACAGTTCTGTTTTTTTATTTGAAATAGTAATAGTCACCGGCTTTGATGCACCTAAAAATTTTTCCCAAGACCTTAGAGGTTTTGTAAAGTGACTATCAGTGTAAAATTTCACTTTATCCTTTAGATATCCTTTTGTAAAGTTTAGAATATCTATTTCTGATTTTAGCCATTCTTGAATGAAGTAGTGAGCTTTTTCTTTACGCAGTTCTAACTCCGTTCTTATCCAATTTTTGATAAATCTCTTGCTAACACCGAGCTTTGAAGCTTGTTCTAAGCGTTTATCATAAATTCTAAGCCGTTCATCATCAGAAGGCCTTCTTAAATATAAGGTCTGCCCTGTTTTCTCATCTCCGTATGTAGTGTAGACGTTGCTCTTACCATATAGGAATCGATTTTTCTTACAAAGTTTAGCAAGCTGATTTGGAGTGAAGTAAGGGACTTCATTAAAATCGTCTATTGCGATATCAATTCTTCTTACTGAAAATGACTTATAATTGGAATATAGATTATCTAAGAAGTGTCGTTCAGAAAGTCCTTTTGGGGTTAAAACCATATCTCGATAGAATTCTAAAGCTTGTCCTGACATGACAAGCATGAAAGAATTTTCTTCATCCCCATAATAGATACGGATATTACCATAGTTTATCTGAGAGTCATATTCATAGTATTTAAGACTGCCTTTATCTATTATAAATAGCTCTGTATCAAGAAATAAGATATCTTCAACTATTTCTTCTAGTGAAAAATCAAATGTATTGAACTGGATTTGAATCCAGTCAAAAACAGAACGTAAATTCTTGTTTTTTGCCATAAATTTTGACTCAACTTTTTGCCTAATTTCACCGCCTTAAAATCCGTGAAAAACCTTGATACTACTGCATTTTCTCAGTAATGCACCTGACTTGCAGAGGGTGGTGTTACTACACACCCTCACCAACCTTGGAAAAAGCTCTTTGTTGTTCGTCTGCACTTACGATTTGTTACGGTCTGCGGTACCATACTCGCCGACCGTAACAAACCTACTTGCCGAACTTCCTACGAGCTTTTTCCCAAGCACCAAATGGAAGTAGTTCAAGTGTTGCGAGAATTTCTTCTTGCTCTTTTTCCAATCGTTGAAATTTCATTTGCAGTTTTTTATTACTAGAATACAAATTCTTAAAATTATCATTCAAGGTAATAAAATCTTCTTTAAGGGTTTCGAGTTGCTGAGTAAGGGTGTACTCCTTATGTTTATGAATATCTCCATAAGTTTCCCTTATAGCATCTTTTAATGGCATCTCGTTTTTCAAATAAGCAATTGTCCTGAAATCCTCAACATCATTATCAGTGAAATTATAAAAACTCACAAACTGCCTACTATTCCTTGCTTGAACTTTTTTAAACTCATGACCACTAATTTCCTTTATCAAGGTTATCCATTTTTTAGCAGTACTGACAGAGTTTAAACCGTCAACCAAGGAAACAAGTTTATTTATATCCATATTCCCCCGTTATAACGGAAAGTGTGGTATAATAGTTATATAGAAATTTGGTAAGTCTTTGATTTTGTAGTGATTATCAAAGACTTTTTAATACAATCATAGGCGGTTACCTCCGATAAAATTTTTATTATTTAGAAATGTCGATTTATCCGACATATTTATAATACACTCGTTTTTAGAAATTGTCAAGAAAAATGTCGTAATTTCCGACATTTTAAATTAATTAGGAGAAAATATGAGCATTTTTGGAGATAATATAAAGAGATTAAGAAAGAATAAGGGGCTGAAACAACAAGAAATAGCCGAATTACTGGGTGTAAAACGAAATACATATAGTGACTGGGAAAATGGAAAGACGGAACCCAAACTGGAAAACGTTGTTAAATTAGCTCAAATTTTTAATACGACTACTGATGAGTTGTTAGGACAAACAATATATTCAAAAGCAAAATTAGTTAGATTTTTAGATGACTATGATGTAAGTGATATAAGAAATTGGTCGAAAGAAGAGAGAGATAGTTTTAAATTTGCCATTCTATTTGAAATAATGCAAAGAAATGATAAAATTGGTTTGCTAAACTTAAAAAATAATTTAATTGTAGAGAATAACTTAGATAAAATTGAACGAGAAGTAATTAACACTATTTTTAAAGAAGTACAATTGGAGTTTCAAGATTTTCCAAATTAATATACAATTTAATTAAAATCTTTGATGAAGTTCAAGCTAAATATGAGTATGTAGAAAATAGTTTATAATGTAATAAAAAAATAGCCTTATCTTTTTGATAAGGCTATTTTCTTTTACTCAACTTAATAGTTCACTAGAATTTAGTATCACTTATAAGAGTGTTTTAAAGTCGTATAGTACTCCAATTCATCATTGATTCTCATCACATAAAAAATGACAATCTGAAGTAACTCTAAATAATTTTGTAAATGTTCTTCTTCTTTTTTATAAACAAATTTACCATGAGAAAATTTATTTCTTATCTTTAATCCGTTACCATATTTTTTATCATCCAAAATATAAGATAAATAATTACTTTCATATTCAGAAAAAAGATTATCTGAATATTCACAATACCCTTTCTTACAAAGGTCTTCTGCAATGTCTAGTATCAATCTATCTTTATAGTATAGGCAATACGTACCTGACTTCCATAATTTATTCAAAATGTTAATTTCTTGGAAATTTGAAAACTTTATTATATCGTTTGATAGTTTTAAAAAATTCTTTTCTATTAGAATATTTATTTGTCTTACCTGATAATCATCAAAATCTGTAATCTTCACACCTTCTTTTATATGTTTGAAGAAGGTTTTATGTTCTTTTTTCGATGAAATTAAGCTAAGTGGACTTTGGTCAGAAAAAAGCGCAGAGAACAAGGCGGAATTATCAGGATTATTGCTCAATTTTAAAAATTTTTTCTCATTGAATGATTTTAATGAAGCATAAGAGGAGGATTTAGATTTAATCTCTAATAAATCTTGGTTGATTTCCCCATTTCTAACAAATAGTTCGTATTGGTCTAAGATACTATCCATTTCACAAATTATCGATTTTCCTCTTTCGTAATAAGAAGATTCTTTATTGGAAGCATGGAAATGAAAACCTTTTATATCTAACTCTGTTTCAAGGTAAATATTGAAATACCATTCTATTATCTCTTCAACATCAATTTCATTTTGTTTTAAGTAATCAAAATATGCCCGAAATAACAAATTGTGACAAAGTTTTAATTGAGGAAAATAAGAATCATAATGAGCGTTTGATTTGTGAGAAAAGTAACGAGTGAAACTGAATGTTTCTTCATTCGCAACTAGCCAAGGCAATCCCGTTTCATGATTAAAGAAGCCAAGTAAATAAATATAATTATTTAATAATGTCGGAAAATCAAGATGTTCATCTAGTATAATTTTATTTAAAAGAATACCATTTTTAATAGGCTCATATAATTTATCAGAATCTAAAGACTCGATACCAACTGATATGGAGTATTGGAACCCTTCATTAGTTTCAAAATGTTTTTCCCAAAATTTATCACTTTTTCTTTTAGCTAAAAGCTTAATTTCATCATCAAACTCATATTTGCTTAATTTTTTATACTCAACAATTGATTGTAAATAGTTGGGGTTAATACTATCTGTCTGACAGTATTCTCTTGCTAGATTATTTATCTCTTCATTTGTGATACCTAATTTAACGTATAAACCATTAGAATCTGTGAATTTTCCTGATTGATGATTCAAGAAAAATTCTATATTTCTGGACAGAGAGAGAAAATTTTCTTTGATAACTTGCGGAAATAGGTCAATCAGTTTTGTAATATTTTTAAGATTTATTGTCTGGATATTATATTTTTTAATGTATGATTCAAACTGACTAACATCATCTTTATTAATTTTTTCTAAGTCTAGTACTAATTCCCAGAAGACATCTTTATAAAAAACATCAATGCTATCATAGTCTATTTCAAAAATGGTAATTGGGAAATTCATAGATAAATCACTTTGAAATTTTTTAATTAGATGTTTGAATTCAGAAAATTCATTTTCTGTTCTTAACAGTTTTAGGATTAAATAGGTTTCAATTAAACTATTAATTTCATCAGAAGGTCTATACGTTTTAATATAGTCCAGAGCCATATCGTATTGATATGGTTCTATTTCAATGTTAGGGGTATGAAATCTTTGGTTTGACATATACGTGGCACTCCTTTCTATTAATTAGGTTTTTATACCATCGAAGTTTTTTGTTAAATCATAATTTCCCATATCTGCTTTAGTATTATAATGATGAGCTTGTAGGATATAGTTACTTAATGTTAGTATACCATTAAATTATTTATTTATAAGATATTTTTAGTGTCATAGAACATCAAATTGAGACTTCTTTTCAGTCACCTAAAAGTTACTAAAATTTAAAAAAAGAATCTATTTTATAAAATTGAAAAGTCCTAAAACATTATTAAATCAAGATTTTAAGTTTCAAAAAATGTGGGAATTGAACCCAAAATTTCTTTCTTCAAAAAAGTATTTTTGATATACTATATTTAATTAGAATACAAAAAATTTTGGAGATTAGGAGATAAATAAGTGGATAAACAAACCATTTTTTACTGCTATAGAATGACTCATGATTATGGAATCAATCCTTGTGTTTTTACAGAAAATTATGATACAACACCCCATCTTCTTACCGAAGGAGGGTGTATGCTTCAGTTAAGAAGGAATATTAAAAAGAACTGGGCTGAAAAAATAAACTCGAAGTCTGTAGATGCTTACATAATGGCTGTAGCAGGGCATTCAAACGATGGGAAACAATGGAGAGATGAGCAAGGAATGTTTATCACTCCAAAATATAATCATCTAATTTTTGTTGCTAAAATTAGTGAAATTTTAACAATGAAAGAATATTTACTATCTCCAAAATCTAATAATAGAAGAGATGCTTATACTTATCAATGGATGATTGAAAAGAATGGATTAAACCAATCAAGTTTTATGAATGAAGTAGTGATTCTTGCAGACCGTTTTAATTATTTTGGTAAGTCTCCACTTAAAATTCCCAAAGAAATTTTAGATTTTTTTCCGATGGGAGAACGAGCGAGAATAAATGGAAAACCATTCCCAAGATGGAATGCCAAAAATGGATTTTATAACTCGGAAGAGAGATTTACTGATGTATTAGAATTAATGGAATTTGCTGAGACTATACTTGGTTCACAAAACAAAGTAATGGATTTGCCTTATCACCCATTCTTTATACGAGGAAAAGAATTTTGAAAATAATTTTATCAAGAAAAGGATTTGATTCATCTAATGGTGGTATCCCTAGTCCTATACTACCTGATGGAACCCTACTTTCATTACCAATACCTGCTAAAATGGACACTATATCTTTTGACGATTTAAACTATAATGGGGTATTATATTCAGATATATTAAAACAATTAAAAGGGAAGGAAGATAAAACAAACCATTTTAATTGCCATCTTGACCCGGACATAAGAGAAAATGTTAGGAATAATTCTGTTTCTAATTGGAGACCAGCATTTGGTCAAATTAAAAGTTCTCAGGGAATATTACGAAATCAGAATGTTTCTATCGGTGACCTTTTTCTATTTTTTGGATGGTTTAGACAAACTGAAGGAGATATTCATAATGGAACATTGCGTTTTAAGAAAAATGCTCCTGATTTAAATATCATTTATGGTTATTTGCAAATTGGTGACATGACGAATGATAAAGAATGTTTGCAGAATATGTACCCATTTCATCCTCATTCTTTAGAACATATGAGTAGTTTGAAATCTAATATGCTATATATACCAAGTGAAAACTTATCGTTTTTACCTCAAAAAAAAGGCTATGGTAATTTTAATTTTCATGATGGTAGAGTATTAACAATGAGTGGTAAATCAAGAAGCATCTGGAAAGAAATACCGGCACTTATGCCTGAGAATATAAATGGTAATCATAAAAATTCTGCTAAAGATTGTGGTTTAAAATATTCTGGTATATGGCAAGAAAAAGTTTTGTTAGAAAACGAACTATCAAATTCTTGGGCTAAAGAGTTATTTATGTTATAATAATAAAAAACACTTACCCTAATTAAAGGAGAAAATAAAATGGTTACATTAACTGTTGAAAAAGATTGGACTGGGAAATACACGTTTACAGTTTCGAATGGATTTGATAGTCAAAGTTTGACACCAGGAACATATGTTTCAGATTTTCAAATTAACCAAGCTAAACAAAACATCCAGTATGCCGGAAGTATTGATGATGGTATTAGAGTAGTAAAAAATGCTTTAGGAATTTTCTAAAAGAAAAATATTAGAGTCATTTATACAAAAATTAGACCTAATTTATGTCTAGTTTATTAACATTCCATATACCTCAAATGAACGTACAACTGTCTTGAGTACCTCTAGATGAATATAACCTGTTTGAACACTTCGTCTATTCTCCGATGATGCTCTTAGAACGATAAGGTATGGGGTGTTACCTAAAAGTTACTGAAATTTGGAAAAAGTGCCTATTTTATAAAATTCAAACGTCTTAAAACCTTATTAAATCAAGGTTGTAAGTTTCAAAAAATGTAGGAATTGAACTCAAAATCCAGTGTCCGCAAGGACGTGCCGGTTCGACCCCGGCCGCCGGTATAGTTTAAAAGACAAGGTTTTCGGATCTTGTCTTTTTTGTTGAATAATTTATTAAAATTTCACTAAAAAAGGTCTATACCATTTACAAATTGTTTTGAAAGGTTTATAATGTAATTGACATAATAAATAGTAGATTATTTCTTAAGGGGGTTATCATTATGCCTAAGTATATTAAAGCTGATCAATTTTTCTATCCACATGGTATTCGTCGTGGAGGTTATTTGGAACTTATTGATGGCAAGTTTGGTAAGCATGTTGAAGAGATTTCTGAGGATGCCGAAATTATCGACTACTCTGGTTACAGCATTGCACCGGGTCTAGTTGATACTCACATTCACGGTTTCGGTGGTGTTGATGTTATGGATAACAATATTGAAGGTACACTTCATACGATGAGTGAAGGTCTTCTTAGTACTGGTGTTACTAGTTTTCTTCCAACTACTCTTACTTCATCATTTGAACAGTTACTAGCGGTTACTGAGAACATTGGTGCACGCTATCAAGAAGCATCTGGTGCTAAGATTCGTGGTATTTATTTTGAAGGACCTTACTTCACCGAAGAATTTAAGGGGGCTCAAAATCCTGCCTATATGAAAGATCCACGTATGGATGAATTCCGCGCTTGGCAAAAGGCTGCTAATGGTCTTCTTAATAAAATTGCTCTTGCACCTGAACGTGATGGTGTTGAGGATTTTGTACGTACAATTACTGGTGAAGGTGTAACTGTTGCTCTTGGTCACTCTAATGCTACCTTTGATGAAGCAAAAAAAGCTGTTGATGCTGGAGCTAGTGTATGGGTTCACGCATATAATGGAATGCGTGGCTTAACACACCGCGAACTTGGTATGGTTGGTGCTATGTATGAGTTACCACACACTTATGCAGAATTGATTTGTGATGGTCATCACGTGGATCCTAAGGCTTGCGAAATTCTTCTTAAACAAAAAGGAACTGAAAATATTGCCCTTATCACTGACTGTATGACAGCAGGTGGTTTGCAAGATGGTGATTATATGTTAGGGGAGTTTCCAGTTGTAGTTGCAAATGGGACTGCTCGCCTTAAATCTACAGGTAACTTGGCAGGTTCCATTCTCAAACTTAAAGATGGTTTGAAAAATGTCGTTGAGTGGGGAATTGCAAATCCTCATGAAGCAGTCATGATGGCTAGTCTGAACCCAGCTAAATCAGTTCATATCGATGACGTCTGTGGACAAATTCGTGAAGGCTACGATGCAGACTTTATCGTGCTAGATAAAGATTTGGAATTAGTAGCAACTTATCTAGATGGAGAAAAACGCTATCAAGCATAATCTAAAAAGTAGAAACGACTTTAGTTTCTACTTTTTTTAATAAATTCGTGAACACTTTCACATATTACTTGATTTTTATATTGAAAAGGCTTACAATTATGATATAAACAATACAAATAAAAAAGCGGAGGATTGCTTATGAAAGCTTATACTTACGTTAAACCAGGCCTTGCGTCATTTGTTGATGTTGACAAACCAGTTATTCGCAAGCCAACAGATGCTATTGTGCGTATCGTTAAGACTACTATTTGTGGTACAGACCTTCATATTATTAAAGGGGATGTTCCTGCTTGTAAGAGTGGAACAATCTTAGGACATGAAGGAATTGGTATTGTAGAGGAAGTTGGAGCAGGAGTTTCAAACTTCAAAAAAGGCGATAAGGTTTTGATTTCTTGTGTTTGTGCATGTGGCAAGTGTTACTATTGTAAAAAAGGAATCTATGCTCACTGTGAAGACGAAGGTGGATGGATTTTTGGACATTTGATTGACGGTATGCAAGCAGAATATCTTCGTGTGCCTCATGCTGATAATACTCTTTATCATACTCCATCTGACTTGTCTGATGAAGCCTTAGTTATGTTATCTGATATCTTGCCAACTGGCTATGAAATTGGTGTCTTAAAAGGGAAAGTTGAGCCTGGCTGTAGTGTAGCTATCGTTGGTTCAGGGCCAGTTGGGTTGGCAGCTCTTTTGACGGCACAATTCTATTCACCAGCTAAATTGATTATGGTGGACCTAGACGATAACCGTTTGGATACTGCAGTTTCTTTCGGTGCTACTCATAAGATTAATTCTTCAGACCCTGAAAAAGCAATACAAGAAATTTATGATTTGACAGATGGTCGAGGTGTAGATGTCGCTATTGAGGCGGTAGGAATTCCTGCAACGTTTGATCTCTGTCAAAAGATTATCGGTGTAGGTGGAACAGTAGCCAACTGTGGTGTGCATGGTAAACCAGTTCAGTTTGATTTGGACACTCTTTGGATTCGTAACATTAATGTTACTACTGGGTTGGTTTCTACCAATACAACTCCTCAGCTTTTGAAAGCCTTAGAAAGTCATAAAATTGAACCTGAAAAATTGGTAACTCATTATTTCAAACTTAGTGAAATAGAAAAGGCCTATGAAGTATTTAGTAAGGCCGCCGATCATCATGCAATTAAAGTGATCATTGAAAACGATATTTCAGAAGGTTAATCTTGTTTTTAAATCCAGTTATTCGTTTTAGAATAGCTGGATTTTTTGAAAATGTTATATAATTCGTGAAAATGAGCAAAATTCTTTCATTGTTCTCAAAATTTCGCTATAATATACGGTACAAAGGAAGTTAATCTATGTATCGAGTTATAAAAATGTACGGAGATTTTGAACCGTGGTGGTTTATAGAAGGCTGGGAAGACGACGTCATTGCGAGCAAAAAATTTGATAACTATTATGACGCCTTGAAATATTATAAGTCTTGTTGGTTTGAGTTAGAAAAGGAGATTCCTCTTTACAAAAGTAGGGGAGACTTGATGACTATTTTTTGGGATCCAGAAGATAAACGCTGGTGTGAAGAATGCGATGAATTTCTTCAGCAATATCATTCCTTGGCTTTACTGGAAGATGGTCAAGTTATACCAGATGAAAAATTCAGACCGGGTTATGAAAAACAAACTGGTTTAGAAATCCACCGGACGTGTCGCATCAAAAAAGATGGAACAACTTTTTAAGGAAGTTGTTCTTTTTTTTGTATTTTCTTCGAATAATTAACTGAGGAGGGAATATGGTACAAGCACTTGCACAAGAATTGATTAGTCTCGCAAAAAAGGATGGAGCTCAGGATATCTATTTTATTCCCAAGGACAAGGGTTATGAGTTGCATATGCGAATAGGTGATGAAAGGCGTTTGATTAATAGCTATGACTTTGAAAAGTTGGGCGCAGTGATTAGTCATTTTAAATTTATTGCGGGGATGAATGTTGGAGAAAAGCGTCGTAGTCAGCTTGGGTCCTGTGATTATCAGCATGATGGCAAGGTTTCTTCACTCCGCTTATCGACGGTAGGAGATTATCGTGGTCATGAGAGTTTAGTTATTCGCCTTTTGCACGATGAAGAACAAGAGTTGCGCTTCTGGTTTCAAGACCTTAAGGAACTAGAAAAGGGCTTTAGGCAACGCGGCCTTTATCTATTTGCAGGACCTGTAGGAAGTGGCAAAACTACCTTAATGCATGAATTAGCTAAGTCATTGTTTAAGGGACAACAAGTCATGTCCATTGAGGATCCAGTCGAGATTAAGCAAGAAGAGATGCTGCAATTACAACTCAATGAAGCTATTGGATTGAGTTATGAAAACTTGATAAAACTTTCTTTGCGACACCGACCAGATCTTTTAATCATTGGAGAAATCCGGGATAGCGAAACAGCCCGTGCTGTTGTAAGAGCGAGCTTAACGGGAGCTACAGTGTTTTCGACCATACATGCAAAGAGTATTCGTGGGGTCTATGAGCGTCTTTTAGAACTTGGTGTTAGTGAAGATGAACTCGCAGTTGTTTTACAAGGTGTTTGCTACCAGAGACTAATCGGGGGAGGAGGAATTATTGATTTTGCAAACCAAAATTATTCAGAACACCAGGCAGAAAAGTGGAATGAGCAAATTGATCAGCTTCTTAAAGACGGACATATCACTGCCCTTCAAGCTGAAACGGAGAAAATTAGCTACCAGTAAGCAGAAGAAAATCATCACTCTCTTTAACAATTTGTTTTCTAGTGGTTTTCACTTGGTAGAAATCATTTCCTTTCTTGATAGAAGTCTTTTGTTGGAGAAGGAATATGTTTCGCAGATGCGCCTAGGACTATCGAAAGGAAAATCTTTCTCGGAAATGATGGGGAATTTAGGTTTTTCGAGTGCGATTGTCACTCAGCTTTCATTGGCTGAAGTTCATGGAAATCTCCATTTGAGTTTGGGGAAAATTGAAGAATATTTGGATAATCTTGCTAAGGTCAAGAAGAAGTTAATTGAAGTTGCGACCTACCCACTTATTTTGCTAGCTTTTTTACTGTTAATTATGCTAGGATTGCGGAATTATCTCTTGCCCCAACTGGATAGTAGTAACATAGCTACCTTAGTGATTAGTAACCTGCCACAGATTTTTCTCGGACTTATTCTGGCACTAAGTCTTGCATCTTTAACAGGACTGATATTCTACAGAAAATCTAAGAAGATACAAGTCTTTTCTTATCTGGCTAGAATCCCCTTTTTAGGTGTGTTTGTTCAGTACTATCTAACTGCTTATTATGCTCGGGAATGGGGAAATATGATTGGACAAGGTTTAGAGTTGGCACAGATTTTCCAGATGATGCAGGAGCAAGGGAATCTTCTTTTTAGGGAAATAGGACACGATTTAGAGCAGACCCTACAAAGTGGGCAGGAATTTTCTAAAGTTGTGCAAGATTATCCTTTCTTTAGAAAGGAGTTGGGATTAATCATTGAATATGGAGAGGTCAAGTCTAAGTTGGGAAGCGAATTGGAAATCTATGCGGAAAAAACTTGGGAGGCATTCTTTACCAGAGTCAATCGTACTATGAATCTAGTACAACCTATGGTTTTTATTTTTGTGGCCCTACTAATCGTTTTATTGTACGCAGCTATGTTGCTGCCCATGTATCAAAATATGGAGGTAAATTTTTAGATGAAAAAGATGATGATGAAATTAAAAGAAGCTAAGGTAAAAGGGTTCACCCTGGTAGAAATGTTGGTGGTGTTGCTTATCATTAGCGTCCTACTCTTACTGTTTGTGCCAAATCTTACTAAGCAAAAGGATGCAGTCAATGATAAGGGGAAAGCAGCTGTCGTCAAGGTGGTAGAAAGCCAAGCTGAACTCTATAGTCTGGATAAAAATGAAGATGCTAGTCTAAGCAAATTACAGGCAGATGGACGTATCACTGCTGAGCAAGCAAAAGCTTACAAAGAGTATCATGATAAACAAAAGACAAGTCAAACAGTTGCGGATTAGGGCTTTTACCATGCTAGAAAGTCTATTGGTTTTAGGGATAGTCAGCATTTTGGCTTTGGGTTTGTCAAGTTCAGTTCAATCCACTTTTGCGGCGGTGGAAGAGCAAATTTTCTTCATGGAGTTTGAGGAACTTTATCGAGAAACCCAGAAACGAAGTCTGGCTAGTCAACAAAAAATGAATTTAATGTTAGAAGAGAGGAGCATTAGTAATGGTTATCAAAAGTTAGCCATTCCTAAAGGGATTCAGCTTCAGTCACATCAGTCAATAACATTTGATAAGGCTGGAGGTAGTTCCTATCTGGTTAGCATCAGATTTCAAACAAGGAAAGAAGTAGTTCGCTATCGACTAAATATAGGAAATGGAAAGATTAAACGTATTCAAGAAGCAAAAAATTAAGGCTGTTATTTTACTAGAGGCAGTGATTTCACTAGCCATTTTTGCAAGTATTACAACCCTCTTGCTGGGACAAATTCAAGAAAGTAGAAAAAGAGAAGCAGAGCTTCTAAAACAGGAAGAAGTTTTGCGAGTGGCTCGTATGGCTTTGCAGACTGGACAAAAGCAGTTGACTGTCAATGGCCTTACGGTTCATGTTGTCTCGAATGAGCAAGGTTTGGAGGTACACCATGGAACGGAGAAATTACTGGAGATTCAAGATAAGTAGAGTCAGAGCGTTTACTCTTTTAGAATCCTTGGTTGCCCTTATCGTTATTAGTGGTAGCTTGCTTCTTTTCCAATCTATGAGCCGACTCTTGGTTTCAGAGGTTCGCTATCAGCAGAGAAGCGAGCAGAAGGAGTGGCTCTTATTTGTGGATCAACTAGAAGCGGAGTTGAATCGAGCCCAGTTTGAAAAAGTTGAGAATGATAGACTTTATCTCAAACAAGATGGTAAACCTATTTCCATGGGTAAATCAAGGTCAGATGATTTTCGGAAAACAGATGCCAGTGGACGTGGCTATCAACCCATGGTTTATGGCCTTAAATCAGCACATATTTACCAAAAAGGGCAAAATGTTCATTTCAATTTTCAGTTTGAAAAGGGACTAGAGAGGGAGTTTATCTATCGTGTTGAAAAAGAAAAAAGTTAGAGCAGGCGTTCTTCTTTATGCCCTTGTAATGGCAGGTATTTTTAGTCTTCTGTTGCAATTTTATCTGAACCGGCAAGTAGCTTATCATCAGGATTATGTCTTAAATAAAGAGAAACTGGTGGCTTATGCTATGGCTAAGAGAACCTATGAAAAAGCTACTTCTGAAAATGGAGAGCAGTCCTTTAATGTAGGGAAGTCAACTTATCGAAATGACGAAAAATTCTTCACAACGACTATTTCTACAGAAAAAAATCAATTTGAATTTCGTTTTCCACCTTTGAAAAAGACCGACGACAAAACGAAGAAAACAGAAAAAAAGTCTAAAGAAGGAAGTGAGGAGAAAAAAGAAGAACAGGTTAAAAAAGAGATGGCTATGTCTTCCAAATTAGCACCTTCAAAGAACGGCACAGAGTAGTTTGGACGAGGTTTTTGCTTGAAATCATGCTATAATAGATACATATGGAGGACGGAAAATGGCAAGTGTAAAATTGTATCTAGTGCGTCATGGGAAAACAATGTTTAATACGATTGGGCGTGCTCAAGGCTGGAGTGATACTCCCCTAACAGCTGAGGGAGAGCGAGGTATTCATGAATTGGGAATTGGCCTGCGTGAGTCTGGCTTAAAGTTTGAGCGTGCTTACTCGAGTGACTCAGGGCGGACCATTCAGACTATGGGAATTATCCTTGAGGAACTTGGTTTAACAGGGCAAATTCCTTATCGTATGGATAAGAGAATCCGTGAGTGGTGCTTTGGTAGCTTTGATGGTGCTTATGATGGGGACCTATTTATGGGCATCATTCCTCGTATCTTTAATGTCGATCATGTGCATCGTTTGTCCTATGCGGAACTAGCTGAAGGCTTGGTAGAAGTGGATACTGCAGGCTGGGCTGAAGGCTGGGAAAAACTAAGTGATCGCATCTGGGAAGGTTTTGAAGCCATTGCCAAGGAAATGGAAGCCAATGGTGGAGGAAGTGCTCTCGTTGTCAGTCATGGAATGACAATTGGAACTATTGTTTACCTCATTAACGGCATGCATCCACATGGTCTGGATAACGGAAGTGTGACGATTCTAGAGTACGAAGATGGTCAGTTCTCAGTCAAGATTGTTGGGGACCGTAGCTACCGTGAAATTGGACGAGCTCAATTAGACGAGCAAGCTAGTTCAGAACAATAAAATTCAGCACTAAATTTAGAAGAATTTTTAAAGGATTGATAGAATGCTAATGTCGTGCTTGCATAAGCTTGCGAGAGCTGAGTGCTTTGACAATAGCATTCTTTTTTGTTAGAATAGCATCAACATGAAAGCATAAGAAGGGACTGACAGAGTTGTCGTTCCCTTTTATCTATCTTAGAAGGGGGAAATATGCTGTTTCAGAAAATAAAAACTTATAAATGGCAGGCACTGGCTTCCTTGGTCATGACAGGATTAATGGTAACGAGTTCACTCTTGCAACCACGTTATTTGCAGGAAGTTTTAGAGGCACTGCTAACAGGTGATAACGAAGCTATTTATCATATTGGTTTTTGGTTAATCCTTGTTGCCTTGATTGGTTTGATTGCAGGTGGCATCAATGTTGTGTTAGCCGCCTACATTGCTCAAGGAGTTTCGTCAGACTTACGGGAGGATGCCTTTCGTAAGATTCAAACTTTTTCATACGCTAATATTGAGGAATTTAACGCAGGGAATCTTGTTGTTCGTATGACCAATGACATCAACCAGATTCAAAACGTAGTCATGATGACCTTCCAAATTCTCTTTCGACTACCACTTTTGTTTATCGGTTCCTTTATTCTAGCAGTTGTCACCCTACCTTCTCTATGGTGGGTGCTAGTTCTCATGGTCGTTCTGATTGTTGTCATAATGGGTTTTATGATGGGAGTGGTGGGACCACGCTTTTCAAAGTTCCAGACCTTACTAGAGCGTATCAATGCCATTGCTAAAGAAAATTTGCGTGGTGTGCGCGTGGTTAAGTCTTTTGTAAGAGAAAAAGATCAGTTTGATAAGTTTACGCAGGTGTCAGATGAATTATTGGGAGAAAACCTTTATATTGGTTATGCCTTTTCTGTTATGCAACCTGCAATGATGTTGATTTCGTATGGGGCTGTTTTTCTCTCAATTTGGCTTGTAGCAGGTATGGCAGAGTCAGATCCATCAGTCGTTGGTTCCATTGCTTCCTTTGTGAACTATCTGAGTCAGATTATCTTTACCATCGTCATGGTTGGATTTTTGGGGAATTCAGTTACTCGTGCCATGATTTCCTTCCGTCGTATTCGTGAAATCCTGGATACAGAACCGGCTATGACCTTCAAGGATGTGGAAGATGAAGAATTGGAAGGAAGTCTCAGTTTTGAAAATGTGACCTTCACCTATCCAAATGATGAAGAACCTATCCTAAAAGATGTATCCTTTGATATCGCAGCTGGTGAGATGGTTGGGGTTGTTGGAGCAACTGGTGCAGGGAAATCAACCTTGGCTCAGTTGATTCCACGACTGTTTGATCCTCAGCAAGGTTCAATCAAAATTGGCGGAAAGGACATTCGTACAGTTAGTGAAGGGACACTTCGCAAAACAGTTTCTATCGTTTTACAGAGAGCCATTCTTTTTAGTGGAACCATTGCAGATAACCTCAGACAAGGAAAGGGAGATGCGACAGTTTCAGAAATGGAACGCGCAGCTCGCATCGCCCAGGCCAGTGAATTTATTAGTCGTATGGACTTGGCCTTTGAAAGTCCAGTTGAGGAACGTGGGACCAACTTTTCTGGTGGTCAAAAACAAAGAATGTCCATTGCGCGTGGGATTGTCAGCAATCCTAAAATCTTGATATTTGATGATTCTACTTCAGCACTGGATGCCAAGTCAGAGCGCTTGGTTCAAGAAGCTCTCAACAAGGATTTGAAGGGGACGACTACGATTATCATAGCGCAAAAAATTAGCTCTGTTGTTCATGCTGATAAAATTTTAGTGCTTGACCAAGGGCGCTTGATTGGTCAAGGCAAGCATGCTGACTTGGTTGCAAAAAACCCAGTTTATCGTGAAATTTACGAAACGCAAAAAGGAAAGGAGGAGTAGGATGAAGACATTTGAATTTTTTTGGAACTATTTTAAAGTTTACAAGATATCCTTTATCGTTGTCATTGCTATGATTATCATTGCAACGATTGCACAAGCCCTCTTTCCAGTTTTTGCAGGTCAAACAGTCACAGAGCTGGCTAATTTGGTTATAGCCTATCAAAATGGAAATCCAGATATGGTTTGGCAAAGTCTATTGGGACTCCTGATTAATCTTGCTTATATTTTGATAGTTTTAGTAGTGTCTAGTCTCATCTATATGGTCTTGATGAGCCGCATTATTGCGGAATCTACAAATGAGATGCGTAAGGGACTTTTTGGCAAGCTTTCTCGCTTGACAGTTTCCTTCTTTGACCGCCATCAAGATGGAGACATCCTGTCTCGTTTTACCAGTGATTTGGATAATATTCTCCAAGCTTTCAACGAAAGTTTAGTGTCTGTCATGACCAATATTGCCCTTTATATTGGCTTGCTGATTGTCATGTTCGCAAAAAATGTCACCTTGGCTTTAATCACAATTGCCAGCACTCCAATAGCTGTTATCATGTTGTTCTTTATCCTGAAGCTAGCGCGGAAATATACCAACCTCCAACAAAAAGAAGTTGGGAAGCTCAATGCTTATATGGATGAGAGTATCTCTGGACAAAAAGCAGTTATCGTTCAAGGGATCCAAGAAGATGTGATTGCTGGTTTTGTCGAGCAGAATGAACGGGTTCGAAAGGCCACTTTCAAGGGAAGAATGTTCTCAGGAATTCTTTTCCCTGTTATGAACGGGATGAGCTTGGTCAATACAGCAGTAGTTATTTTTGTTGGTTCAGCTGTCTTACTGAATGATAAGAACATCGAGACAGCAACTGCTCTGGGTTTGATTGTCATGTTTACTCAGTTTTCGCAACAGTATTACCAGCCCATTATCCAATTAGCGGCGAGCTGGGGAAGTTTGCAATTGGCCTTTACAGGTGCAGACCGTATCCAAGAAATGTTTGATGCAGAGGAAGAAATTCGTCCTCAAGATGCTCCAGCCTTTAGCGAATTAAAAGAGGGTGTGGAGATTCGTAACGTAGACTTCTCCTATCTCCCAGGGAAACCGATTCTAAAAGATGTCAGCATCTCAGCTCCAAAAGGAAAAATGATTGCAGTTGTTGGTCCGACAGGTTCGGGGAAAACAACCATCATGAACTTAATCAATCGCTTTTATGATGTGGATGCAGGTGGTATCAGCTTTGATGGTAGGGATATTCGCGAGTTTGATTTAGACAGTTTGCGAAGTAAGGTAGGAATAGTCCTACAGGATTCTGTTTTGTTCAGTGGAACTATTCGGGACAATATTCGATTTGGAGTACCAGATGCCAGTCAGGAAATGGTCGAAGCAGCTGCTAAGGCTACGCATATCCATGAATATATCGAAAGTCTACCAGACAAGTATGATACATTGATTGATGATGACCAGAGTGTCTTCTCGACCGGTCAAAAGCAGTTGATTTCTATTGCTCGTACCTTGATGACAGATCCACAGGTCTTAATCTTGGATGAGGCAACATCAAACGTTGATACTGTAACAGAAAGTAAGATTCAAAATGCCATGGAGGCAATTGTAGCTGGAAGAACGAGTTTTGTAATTGCTCACCGCCTGAAAACGATTCTCAATGCCGATCAGATTATTGTCCTTAAGGATGGTGAGGTTATCGAACAAGGAAATCATCACGAATTACTCAAGCTCGGAGGATTTTACTCCGAACTGTACCATAATCAATTTGTCTTTGAATAATACTCTTCGAAAATCTCTTCAAACCACGTCAGCGTCCCCTTGCCGTATATGTGTTACTGACTTCGTCAGTTCTATCCACAACCTCAAAACTGTGTTTTGAGCAACCTGCGGCTAGCTTCTAGTTTGCTCTTTGATTTTCATTGAGTATAAGCAAAAAAGTTGTCCTAATTTTGGGCAACTTTTTCTGATAAAAAAATTTTATCACGGACTTAAAAAATACATATTAGACAGGAGTGGGCAAGGATGATAAGATAAGATTATCAATAGAAAAGGAAAGGAAATCAATGATGGCAAGAACAGTTGTTGGAGTAGCGGCAAACCTATGTCCTGTGGACGCAGAAGGAAAAAATATTCATTCATCAGTCTCTTGTAAATTTGCTGAAAGTATTCGTCAGGTTGGCGGACTTCCTTTGGTCATTCCGGTTGGTGATGAGACACTTGTCCATGACTATGTAGAAATGATTGATAAGCTCATCTTGACTGGGGGACAAAATGTTCATCCTCAGTTTTATGGTGAGGAAAAAACAATTGATAGCGACGACTATAACCTAGCTCGCGACGAGTTTGAGCTAGCTCTTCTACAAGAAGCCTTGCGTCAGAACAAACCAATCTTAGCCATTTGCCGTGGCGTTCAGCTTGTCAACGTTGCTTTTGGTGGGACACTCAATCAGGATATTGAAGGTCATTGGCAAGGTCTACCTTTTGGGACTTCACATTCTATTGAGACAGTGGATGGCAGTGTAGTGTCTAAATTATTTGGTAAAGAAAGTCAGGTTAACTCAGTACATCGTCAGAGTATTAAAGACTTGGCACCCAATTTCCGCGTGACGGCTGTGGATCCACGTGATCAAACTGTTGAAGCAATCGAATCTATCGACGAGCACCGTATTATTGGTCTCCAGTGGCATCCAGAATTTTTGGTCAATGAAGAAGATGGCAACTTAGAATTATTTGAGTATTTATTGAATGAATTATAACGACTGGAAACCTAGTCGTTTTTTTGTCTTATTTCGTTCAAATTTTAATATTGTAACATTTTTTACGCAAATGTTTAAATTATGATAAAATTTGGAAAAATTCAGTATAAAAACTTGAAAAAATCTAAGGTAAGGGTTATGATAGAAGAGAAGAAATTTTGGAGGAATATTATGTCACATATTAAATTTGATTATTCAAAAGTATTAGATAAATTTGTTGCACCACATGAACTAGATTATATGCAGCCTCAAGTGACTGCAGCAGATTCTGCTCTGCGAAATGGTACAGGTCCTGGGGCAGAAATGACTGGCTGGTTGAACTTACCTGAAGAATATGACAAAGATGAATTTGCTCGTATTCAAAAGGCTGCTGCTAAAATCCAATCTGATAGTGAGGTATTGATCGTAATCGGTATTGGTGGTTCCTATTTAGGAGCTCGTGCAGCTATTGATTTCTTGAATAATTCATTTGTAAACTTGCAAAGAAAGGAAGAACGCAAGGCACCTCAGATCCTCTATGCTGGAAACTCTATCTCTTCAAGCTATTTGGCTGATTTGGTAGACTATGTATCAGACAAAGATTTCTCAGTAAACGTGATTTCTAAATCAGGTACAACAACTGAACCGGCTATTGCTTTCCGTGTCTTCAAAGAACTCTTGGTTAAGAAGTACGGTCAAGAAGAAGCTAACCAACGTATCTACGCAACTACAGACCGCGCTAAAGGTGCAGTTAAGGTTGAAGCAGATGCTAATGGCTGGGATACTTTTGTAGTGCCTGATAGTGTAGGTGGTCGTTTTACAGTATTGACAGCAGTGGGGCTCTTGCCAATCGCAGCTGCAGGAGCTGATATCAGCAAGTTAATGGAAGGAGCAAATGCTGCTCGCAAGGCTTATGCTTCTGATAAGTTGGCTGAAAATGAAGCATATCAATATGCAGTTGTACGCAATATCTTGTACCGTAAAGGTTATCTGACAGAAGTTCTAGCTAACTATGAACCATCTCTGCAATACTTCTCTGAGTGGTGGAAGCAACTGGCTGGTGAGTCAGAAGGGAAAGACCAAAAAGGGATTTATCCAACTTCAGCTAACTTCTCAACAGACTTGCACTCTCTGGGACAATTTATCCAGGAAGGTACCCGTATCCTCTTTGAAACAGTTATCCGTGTAGATAAACCTCGCAAAAATGTGCTGATTCCTGAATTGGCAGAAGACTTGGACGGTCTTGGCTACTTGCAAGGAAAAGATGTTGACTTTGTCAATAAAAAAGCTACAGATGGAGTGCTGTTAGCACACACTGATGGTGGAGTTCCAAATATGTTTGTGACACTGCCTGAGCAAGATGAGTTCACTTTGGGCTACACTATTTACTTCTTTGAGTTGGCTATTGCTCTTTCTGGCTACCTGAATGGTATCAATCCATTTGACCAGCCTGGAGTTGAAGCTTATAAGAAAAACATGTTTGCTCTTCTTGGGAAACCAGGCTTTGAAGAGCTGGGTGCTGAGTTGAATGCACGCCTTTGATTCTCATATGCTTTGAGTTCATTTAGAATATAAAAAGATCCACAAGTTCATTTCTTGTGGATTTTTAGTACAAGCCTCTTAATTAGTTTATTATTTTTTTTAAAAGTGTAAAAAAGAGTGTCTTAATTCTTTTATGAAAGCGCTGTATAATTGCCTTGTAAATAAAATTTGAGAGGTATCAAAATGAATGATTGGTTAAACATAAAAGGCAAAACAGTTCTTGTGACTGGCGCGTCATCTGGGATCGGTAAGGCAATCGTTGAAGAATTGCTGGAATTAGGAGTCAATGTAGCGAATTTTGATCTTAGCGACAACGATTTGCGTCACCCGAATCTATTATTTGTAAAAGTTGATGTAACTTCTCGCTCTGAAGTAGAAGAGGGTGTTGCCAAAATAGTTGAAAGATTTGGCAATATTGATGCGGTAGTCAATAATGCAGGGATTAATGTTCCCAGATTATTAATTGATGCAGAAAATCCTAAAGGTCCTTACGAGTTAGACGATGAAACGTTTGAAAAAGTAACAATGATTAATCAAAAAGGTTTGTATTTGGTTAGTCAGGCAGTAGGACGTATTTTAGTGAAAAATAGAAAAGGTGTAATTGTGAACATGGCTTCAGAAGCAGGTTTGGAAGGTTCTGAAGGACAAAGTGCCTATGCTGCAACAAAAGCAGCAGTCTATAGTTACACTCGTTCATGGGCGAAAGAGCTGGGTAAGCATGGTGTACGTGTGGTTGGAATTGCTCCAGGAATTATGGAAGCTACGGGGCTTCGAACTCTTTCTTATGAGGAAGCTCTTGCTTATACCCGTGGAAAGACGGTAGAAGATATTCGAGCTGGTTATGCTTCAACTTCAACAACTCCTTTGGGACGAAGTGGTAAACTACGGGAAGTAGCTGATCTTGTAGCATTCTATATTTCAGATCGTTCTAGCTATATAACTGGAGTCACTACAAATATTGCTGGAGGGAAAACTCGCGGTTAAAAAAATGAAGGTGAGGAAGAGAGTTGACCTTAGTAAATCGATGGTATAACATTTTAGAAAAAATGGTCTCACAGCCAACTTATTCCTTGGTAGATATGCGCTCAGAGCTGGATATTAGTATGCAAACCTTGCAAAAGAGTATCCAACAATTAAATGATGTTTTGGCTCCTAATATCCAGATTATCTCACAAGATGATAAGTTAATGTTAGAAGTGTATGACTATACAGAGTTGGAAAGGATTTTATCTGGTAGTTTAAAACAGGAGAGTGACTTCAATTCTTCCAGTAAAAGAATTGCCTATTTACTAAAACGTTTAATTAAGTCAAACTCCCCTCTTCTTATTGACGACTTGGCTGAGGAAGCAGGTGTTAGTAGAAGTACCCTTAATAAGGATTTAAAACAAGTAAAATCTTTGGCAGAGAGTTACTCTATCACTATTTCAGGAAAGCCCAACCGTGGGCTGGAGGTCTTGGGGGACGAGCTGAATTTGCGCTTGCTCTATATTCACCAAGTGGCCCCTTACTTTGAAGGAAGGACACTCACCGAGGCAACATCTTCTTTTCTGGAGACGCTACTCCAGGAGTATAAAATCCCGAAAGAAACAAAGGAACTCCTTCGAAAGACCATTTCAATTATGGTGGAGCGTATTCATGCATCTAGGGTGTTGAGTTGTCCTATTCCTTACTATAGGAATGATTTAACAGAGACCCCTTTGGTTGAGAAATTAATCTATCATATTGTGATGACTTATAAGATTTCCCTCAGTCAGTTTGAAATAGACTTTTTGTGTTTTCCTTTTAATGTCCGTTTTATTGACACTTTAAGCAAGCCGTCTTATCAATCTGAACAGCTTGCAAACATTTTTCAAGGGATTGTCAAGAAAGTCAAAGAAACAATGTTGGTTAACTTTGATGATGAAGAATTATTTGAAGAAATCAAGTCTCATCTAGGCCCCTTAATCAATCGACTGATTTTCCATGTGCAAGCTAATGATATATTTCATGGCGAGGTTCAAACTCAATATCCTTTTGCTTTTGAAATGGCGAAAATTGCTGGAGAAGAACTATCTGCAATTTTTGGTTCTGAATTGGAATTATCTGAAATCGGATATCTGGCTTTGTATTTTGAAATGATTTTAAGAAAGCAAAACTCTGTTGTAAATGGTTCTCGCAAGCAGATAGCAGTAGTTTGCACAACAGGAAGAGGAACTGCTGCGATGATTATTCAGCAACTCAGACGAATCCTTGGAAATGATGTAGACATTACTCAGTATTCTGAAGAGGATTTTAATCTGGATTTGAATCAGGACTATTTCGCGATTTTTACGACAGTTCCTCTAAAATATAAAGATTCTAAATCTCCAGTCATTCAAGTTAATCATCTTTTTGATGATCAATGGCTGCGGGAAGAATGGCAGAGGGCCAATGCTTTTCATCAAAAAAATCTAGAAACAGTCAGCTTACGTTTTCTTCGGTTGAGTCCCCAAAAAACCTATCAGCAATACTTGCTAAATATGGTTGCAGAGTTAGAGAAACTTCAGATGATTGATGAAGGTTTTAGAAATCGGATAATTGATAGGGAGAAAAAACAATCAACCATTTTTGGTGGAGGAATTGCCTTCCCCCATACAATTAACCAGGGTTATGCAAAGACTATTTTAATGTTTGGAAAGCTAGAAGAGCCTTATCAAAAAGGAGATGATTGGATTGAATTTATCTTTCTAGTCGCCATTCCCTCAGAAATTGAAAGCAAAATGGAGAGTGAATTGCTGGAATTGTATGACGATATTTTTCGAATTGCAGGAGAGCCTTCTCTAAAAGAAGCTTTGAGGGCTGTAGAAACAGAGACAGAGTTTCTATCATTTTCTAAGAGCAAAGGAGTATTTTAATGAATTCGCTAATAATTTTCGCTGTATTTGTCATGGCAGCTTATATATTTCAAATGTTCCTCGGCTGGCAGCAACTCAAAGACTTCAATAAGACCTATACGATGCTCCGAAGACTGGGGCGCGTAGCGATTGGCAGGAAGTCCGGAAGAATCAAATCCGGTACGATTGTCATGTTCGCGGTTGATGAAAACGGTCGGGTTCTTAAAGCTAGCAAAATGCAAGGAGTCACAATCTTAGCACGTTTTCAAAATATGGACGATTATGTTGGAGAAGACATCCATTATTTTGACAAGTATAATCCTCTTGTGAGAAAAGAAAATAAGTTGATGCAATCAGCCATAGAAGATGCTAGAAAAGTCTATCTTTGGCATGAGGCAGGTATTGAGAAAGAGACAAGTTCATCTGATTCTTTTCTGGGATTCGGCTTTTATGCGAATTACTTACAATTATCTATTAAACAGTTATTTAAAAAAAATAAGAAAGGGAGTTCCTTATGAATCACATTACAAATTTTGCAGAGAGTTTTATGAAACTCTTCCAATTAGGTGGAGAAACCTTTATTAGCTGGATGACAAATATTGTACCGCTTGTCTTAATGCTATTGATTGCAATGAATACCCTTATCGCTTTCTTGGGAGAAGAGAAGGTCAATTCCCTGGCTAAGATTTCTGCCAAAAATCCTGTTAGCCGGTATATGATTTTACCTTTCATTTCAGCCTTTATGCTGGGGAATCCGATGGCAATCAGTATGGGACGTTTCTTACCAGAATATTATAAACCTAGTTTTGTAGCAGCTCAGATGCAGTTCTGCCATACTTCAAATGGTGTATTTCCGCATATCAATCCTGGGGAATTGTTTGTATGGATGGGAATTGCAACAGGAATTCAAACTTTAGGTTTAAGTCAAATGGACTTAGCCATTCGTTACATGCTTGTTGGGCTTGTCATGAACTTTGTAGGCGGTTGGGTGACCGATTTTACAACTGCTTATGTAGCAAAACAGCAAGGTGTTACCTTGAGTAAAACATTTGATTTATAGAAAGAGTGAAATTATGTCATATAAGAGTATAAAAGTTGTTAAAGGAAATGGCGGTTTCGGAGGACCTTTGGTCATTACACCTAGTGAAGCTAAGCATAAATTCATCTATATTACTGGTGGCGGAGAAAAGCCAGATATTGTAGATAAAATTGCTGATTTGACCGGTATGGAAGCTGTTAATGGGTTTAAAACTTCTATCCCAGATGAGGAAATTGCTTTAGCAATCGTGGATTGTGGCGGTACTCTTCGCTGTGGTATTTATCCTAAAAAGGGAATCCCTACAATAAATATTGTCGCTACAGGGAAAAGTGGGCCTCTAGCTCAATATATAACCGAGGAAATCTATGTGTCAGCAGTTGGCCTTAATCAAATTTCTGCTGCTAATGAAGACGAAAAAGCGACAACTGTGGTAACTGAAAAGCCAACTTACGATACTAGTAAAAAAATTACAGAGCAAAAAGCTGAAACAAGTATTGTAGCACGAATTGGGATGGGGGCTGGTAAGGTCGTTGCAACTTTCAACCAGGCTGCTCGTGAAGCCATCCAAACAATGCTCAATACAATAATTCCTTTCATGGCCTTTGTTTCCTTGCTGATTGGGGTTATTCAAGGATCTGGTGTTGGAAATTGGCTGGCAAAATTAATGGTTCCCCTAGCGGGGAACATCTGGGGACTCGTTTTAATTGGCTTTATCTGTTCCTTACCATTCCTATCTCCTTTGTTAGGTCCCGGAGCTGTTATTAGTCAGATTATTGGAACTTTAATTGGAGTCGAAATCGGAAAAGGGACTATTCCGCCCCAAATGGCTCTGCCAGCTTTATTTGCTATCAACACTCAAAACGGTTGTGATTTCATTCCTGTAGCACTCGGCCTATCTGAAGCCAAGGCTGAAACAGTTGAGGTTGGTGTCCCTTCGGTACTTTATTCACGCTTTCTCAATGGTGTTCCGCGGGTGCTAGTTGCTTGGATAGCTAGTATTGGTCTTTATCAGTAGACCTTTGATAGACGCATGTAAACAGAGTAGCTATATTATGTTAAACTTATCTATAAGCCTAAGTTTATGACAAATTAGAGAAAGTATGAATAGAAATCAGATGAAGAAAATTTTTGAAACTAAAGTAATTCAAGTAGGGTCTGAAGCTCAGAATATGATTCAAGATGCCAATATGCTCATTTTATTTGGAGAAGAAGCACCGGAAGATTTATCAGAGTATTGTTTTAAGATTGATAATAAAAATCTGCTAGGTTCAATACTAGAAGGTGGCAAGCTGGTGGTAGATAATCAGGAATATTCGATTAGTTCCGTAGGAAATGTAGTAGAAAAAAATTTAACTGGACTGGGACATATCACGATTTCTTTTGATGGTTCAAAAGAGGGGAGCCTTCCTGGTACACTCCATGTTGTAGCAGATCAAGCGGTAGTAATTGATAAAGATTCTACCATTCAGATTTTTGAAACTGCTTAACCATAATAAAATTTCAAATCAAGCAATTTAGAAAAATAAAAGTCTAAAAAATTGATTCAGAGCCTGGACAAAAAGTCCAGGCTTCTGGGTCTAAATTAGAAAAAATAGATGACGCAGTGGTTGATTGGCAAGTCAATCAAACTAGCCAGTCAGTGCAAGGGAATTTCCAGCAAATGCATCCACAAGGGGTGCTTGAACAGAAGGGAAAGACCAAAAAGGTATTTACCCAACTTCAGCTAACTTCTCAACAGACTTGCACTCATTGGGTCAATTTATCCAAGAAGGAACTCGTATCATGTTTGAAACCGTTGTCCGTGTTGACAAACCACGTAAGAACGTGATCATTCCTACTTTGGAAGAAGACCTTGACGGACTTGGTTACCTTCAAGGAAAAGACGTTGACTTTGTAAACAAAAAAGCGACTGATGGTGTTCTTCTTGCCCACACTGACGGTGACGTACCAAACATGTACGTGACTCTTCCTGAGCAAGATGCTTTCACTCTTGGCTACACTATCTACTTCTTCGAATTGGCTATCGCCCTTTCAGGTTACTTGAATGCTATCAACCCATTTGACCAACCAGGTGTTGAAGCTTACAAACGTAACATGTTTGCCCTTCTTGGTAAACCAGGATTTGAAGAATTGAGCAAAGAACTCAACGCTCGTCTATAATAGAGCTGAAAAGAGTGGTTTTACCACTCTTTTTGCTTTTTCTTGAAAAGAGAAATTGGACTCTGGCACGACTTGTGATATAATATAGAGAGCAAAAAGGCAGACGCCTAGAGACTATATAGGAGAAGATATGTCAAAAGATATTCGTGTGCGTTATGCACCAAGTCCAACAGGACTACTACACATCGGAAATGCCCGTACAGCATTGTTTAACTACTTGTATGCACGCCACCATGGTGGAACTTTTATCATCCGTATCGAGGATACTGACCGCAAGCGTCACGTCGAAGACGGAGAACGTTCGCAGCTTGAAAACCTTCGTTGGTTGGGCATGGATTGGGATGAAAGTCCAGAGACTCATGAAAACTACCGCCAATCAGAGCGTTTGGAACTCTATCAAAAATATATCGACCAATTGCTTGCTGAAGGGAAAGCCTACAAATCTTACGTCACTGAAGAAGAGTTGGCAGCTGAACGTGAACGCCAAGAAGCAGCTGGTGAAACACCTCGTTACATTAACGAATACCTTGGTATGAGCGAGGAAGAAAAAGCAGCTTATGTTGCAGAACGTGAAGCCGCAGGTATTATCCCAACTGTTCGTTTGGCAGTTAATGAGTCTGGTATCTATAAGTGGCATGATATGGTCAAAGGTGATATCGAATTTGAAGGTGGCAATATCGGTGGGGACTGGGTTATCCAAAAGAAAGATGGCTACCCAACTTACAACTTTGCCGTTGTGATCGATGACCACGATATGCAAATTTCTCATGTTATTCGTGGAGATGACCACATTGCTAATACACCAAAACAACTTATGGTTTATGAGGCACTTGGTTGGGAAGCTCCAGAGTTCGGTCATATGACCTTGATCATCAACTCTGAAACTGGTAAGAAGTTGTCTAAACGTGACACCAACACCCTTCAGTTCATCGAAGATTATCGTAAGAAAGGCTACCTGCCAGAAGCAGTCTTTAACTTTATCGCTCTTCTTGGCTGGAACCCTGGTGGAGAAGACGAGATCTTCTCTCGTGAAGAACTCATTAAGCTCTTTGATGAAAACCGCCTCAGCAAGTCTCCAGCAGCCTTCGACCAGAAGAAAATGGACTGGATGAGCAATGAGTACATTAAGAATGCGGACCTTGAGACTATCTTTGAAATGGCTAAGCTATTCCTCGAAAAAGCAGGACGTTTGACAGACAAGGCTAAAAAATTGGTGGAACTCTACAAACCACAAATGAAGTCAGTTGACGAAATCGTTCCATTGACAGACCTTTTCTTCTCAGACTTCCCAGAATTGACAGAAGCTGAACGAGAAGTCATGGCTGGTGAAACAGTGCCAACGGTACTTGAAGCCTTCAAAGCCAAGCTTGAAGCTATGTCAGATGACGAGTTTGTGGTAGAAAATATCTTCCCACAAATCAAAGCAGTCCAAAAAGAAACAGGTATCAAAGGGAAGAATCTCTTCATGCCAATCCGTATCGCTGTTTCAGGTGAGATGCATGGTCCTGAATTGCCAGATACCATCTACTTGCTTGGACGTGAAAAATCAATCCAACACATTGAAAAAATGTTGGCTGAAATTGCGAAATAATCTGGCGAAATTAAATTTCGTTCTAGATATTTGTAGAAGTAAAAACTGAGAGAATCACATGGTTCTCTCTTTTCTATTGCCAAAGCAGAATCATATTTAATTAATACTCTTCGAAAATCTCTTCAAACCACGTCAGCTTTATCTGCAACCTCAAAGCCGTGCTTTGAGCAACCTGCGGCTAGCTTCCTAGTTTGCTCTTTGATTTTCATTGAGTATAAATTTTTAAGTGACGCTTTAAAAAGAGTTCTTTTTATATGTACTTATTTGAAAATGCAAAAGTTTTAGTGTATAATACTAAGTGACAGGGCAAGGGAAAGAAGTCAGTGATATGGTAAAATTCTTTACAAACAGACTCGAATTAGCCCAGACATCGTCTATGTTGTTTGTTGAGTCGACTTATTTTTTCTTTGCGTTTTGCTGGACACAGGAAGAAATTCATGAGTTCATGCAACTATCATCCATAACGATGCCTTCGTTTTCGATTCGAAGTTTATATGCGAGACTTTAGATTTAGATGTATGTCTTACTAGAGGTGCATATTTTTCTCTTTCTTCTCCCAAAAATAGAAAGAAATCGACCTTGCTCTGTTTACCTTGCGTTAAGCAAGGTTTTTTTGTGGAATAGTAGTGGGCGATTTACGATTTTTCTATCAAGTGGTATAATATTAACTATCCTGATGAATTGAGGAACTCAAATGAAAGAATTTAACAAATCAATCAAATTAGAGCATGTGGCTTATGATATTCGTGGACCAGTTCTTGAGGAAGCCATGCGTATGCGAGCAAATGGAGAAAAAATCCTCCGTTTGAATACAGGGAACCCAGCTGAGTTTGGTTTTACCGCACCAGATGAGGTTATCCATGATTTGATTATGAATGCGCGTGATAGTGAAGGTTATTCAGATTCAAAAGGTATCTTTTCAGCCCGCAAAGCTATTATGCAGTACTGTCAGCTCAAAAAATTCCCAAATGTAGGTATTGATGATATCTATCTTGGAAATGGTGTTAGTGAGCTAATTGTTATGTCCATGCAAGGTCTCTTGGACAATGGCGATGAAGTCTTGGTTCCAATGCCTGACTACCCACTTTGGACAGCTGCAGTTAGCTTGGCTGGAGGAAATGCCGTTCATTACGTCTGTGATGAAGAAGCTGAATGGTATCCAGACCTAGATGACATTAAGTCTAAGATTAGTTCAAATACTAAGGCTATCGTTTTAATCAATCCAAATAATCCAACGGGAGCCCTCTATCCCAAAGAACTCTTGTTAGATATTATTGAGATTGCTCGTCAAAATGACTTGATTATCTTTGCAGATGAAATCTACGACCGTATGGTTATGGATGGCAATGTCCACACACCAGTAGCTAGTTTGGCTCCAGACCTTTTCTGTGTTAGCATGAATGGTCTGTCTAAATCGCACCGTATCGCTGGTTTCCGTGTGGGTTGGATGGTCTTGTCTGGACCTAAACATCATGTAAAGGGCTATATTGAAGGTCTCAACATGCTTTCAAACATGCGCCTTTGTTCCAACGTCTTGGCTCAACAGGTTGTTCAAACTTCACTCGGTGGTCACCAATCGGTGGACGAATTGCTCTTGCCAGGTGGTCGTATCTACGAGCAAAGAAATTTCATTTATAATGCCATTCAAGATATTCCTGGTTTGTCAGCGGTTAAACCTAAAGCGGGTCTTTATATCTTCCCTAAAATTGATCGCAATATGTATCGTATCGATGATGATGAACAGTTTGTTCTTGATTTCTTGAAGCAAGAAAAAGTACTTTTGGTTCACGGACGAGGCTTTAACTGGAAAGAGCCAGATCACTTCCGTATCGTTTATCTGCCACGTGTAGATGAGTTAGCCCAAATCCAAGAAAAGATGACCCGTTTCTTGAAGCAGTATCGTAGATAAGAACGATCTAGGTTTCGAGTACAATCAGCAAATTTTATCTCAGAGAAATCAAATGTTTTGATGATTTTAACATTGTTTCTCTGAGTTTTTTCATGTTTTTAAAAAATGTATTGATTATCTGCAATATCCTGAGAAGTTTGAATCTGTTGATTTAGATAATGAAGTATCTGCGATTGAGCTTCTTTAATGTTGTGCATATAAATAAAAATGAAGCAAGAGTGAAAAATTGAATGGGATAGGGTAGACGAATAAAATGTTAACTACGAAAAAGATTATTGCAGAATTTGATAAAAGTTCTAATGATATTAAATTCCTTGAATTTAACAAAAAACTAACGGATAGTATAGAAAGACCACAAGAACTGAAGTTTATCTTAGAACATTTTTCTTATGTAACTGTGAATGGTTATTTAAAAATCTTGGGGAATGATTCAGAGAATGGATTCAGCTACTGTAATGAATTGTTTTCAAAATGTTATAACTCGAGTCGTTGTTTGATAGCTTATGATATCTTGGGTGGTCTATTTGCAATAAATATTGAAAAATTAAATGCAATAGAATATTTCGCTCCCGATACATTAGAATGGGAGGATTTGGAGATAGATTATAAGGACTTTTTATTTTGGGTGACGACAAATCAGTTAGACACATTTTATCAAGAACTGATAGTACCAGATTTGTTCACATTAGATTTATCGCTTGAATCAAATGAAGTTGTTTTGACCTATCCTTTTATTTGGTCAATGGAGTACACTCCATCAGGTGCAGATAGAAAAATAGTTCCCTTTAAAGAATTGTTAGAAATGAATGCTGATTTTTATAGACAGTTAAGGATGTGATAAATAAAGGGTACAATGCATGAAAAAGATATTTGAAATTAGTACATACAGTAAAATAGTATTAAATGGGAAATAATCATTAATGTAAACTGTTATTATTAAAGGCTTCCAAAGCAAAAAGCTTTTTTGTATAAATGTGTATTACGAATGTGTGACTGATAGACAAACATTAAAATATATGATAAACAAAAATAGAAAAAAATTAAAAGGAGAATTCTTATGTCAGCAATTTCATCAGTGGGCCTCACCTATTGCTTGACAAAAGAAGAAGGCAAATAGTGTAGATAACAAGTCTCACAATGAAATGAGGTCGGGCAAAAAGTCTTTAAAATAAAAGAAAAGCATATTATTAGATGTTTAAAAACCGTGATTTAACGCGATTCTTGAATTTTAAAATTTCGATGTATTGCAATAAAAATTAACCGAAAAACTACATTCTTTGTGAAATAAATTAGATGTTCGGATATATAGAGAAACGCTCTAGACAATATGACTAGAGCGTTTTTGTGTTGTTTTAAGAACGCATATAAATTTTAGTAACTTGTTATTTATTTTATCAATGTACATTTGGCAGAAAAAAAGAACACAGGACGAACTAATTCCTGTATTCCTAAAATAACTTAGAACAGAAATGACAATGCCGCAATTAATGCTATTATAGTGCAAATTATTTTTCCGACTTTTGCATGTTGTTTGAACAATTTATCAGAGAAAAGACTCAAAATAAGAGCAATCCAAAACACGGTAGTTCTTAAAATAAAAATAGTCATGGTCCATACTCCTTTCGTTATTTTACCAAGCCAATAATTAAGTTGAATAGCAATGAACTAATCTTCAAATATGTCCATCTGTCCTGGAGAAAGGTTTATTCTTTGATTATTAATCGGTTTCTCTATCTATCTTTATTATAGTACAAATACCTTTATTAAACAACTATATACTTATTCATTTGTACACCTTTGACAAGGATGGATGCTTACTTCGGACTTGCTACTAAAAAGGTAGCAAGTTCAACTCTCACTACCTTTTCTATCCTCTTCTTTTTTGAGAGCGCTTGAAATATGTTATAATAGTTCTAGATTATTTTTTTGGAGGCAAACCGTGGGAAATTTTATTGAGCTAGTCTTTCATCGTTTCTTTTTGGGGATGATTGCAACGGCTTATTTTTGGTTATTGACACTAGCAGGAGGTGTGGTTTTTGGTATAGCACCAGCTAGTGCGACTATCATGAGTTTATTTGCAGAACATGGCTATTCTTACCGTGCCTATGGTTTTAAAGAGGCTTGGACTCTTTATAAGAGCAATTTTGTAAAAAGCAATCTCAGTTTCTACACCTTTATGGGACTTGACTTGATCTTGATTTATGGTTTGTATCTCATGATCCAATTGCCGCATCAGACCATTATCCACTTGGCAGCAACCTTTCTAAATATTTTTTTGGTAGCCCTGGTATTTTTGGCTTATACAGTTTCTCTAAAATTACAAGTTTATTTTGACTTATCCTATCAAAATACCTTAAAGCTTGCCTTTATCGGAATTTTTATGAGCTTATCAGCAGTGGCTAAAGTTCTTCTTGGTAGCGTCTTGTTAGCCATTATTGGGTTTTATATGCCAGCCCTTATCATTTTTGTAGGGATTGGTATGTGGCATTTCTTTATTAGTGATTTATTGGAGCCTGTTTATGAAAGCATTCATGAAAAATTGGCGTCCAAATAGGATGAAACAGTTTTGGCTTCATTCACTCCTTCGAACCTATACTTGGGTGATGATTGTCATCATTGCTAGTTTTGCCCTGTTGATTTCCTATGTGAACTGGGATAGTCGAGAAAAAGAAGCAAGACAGGTTTCCCAGCGGGTCTTGACTCGGACAGTGAGTGAGGTTGAGTATTACTATCGAGAATCAGCGCGTTCAGCCCAAAGTTTAGTAGATAATCAAGCGCGAATCGAGGGAATCTATAAGTATTTTAGCCTCAGTACACCGGATTATTTCTACTGGCAACTGGAGCGTAAAGCATCGCCCTATATTTCGGTATCCATTTATGAAAATATCGATGACCTCTATGTGCGCAATGATTTTGTAACGGGTGTAGCCTTTGTCTTGCAAGACTCAACAGAAGTTTATGTATCGAAGAGGGACAATCGTAGTGGTTACAAGGTTTCTGCAGATGCCTTTAAGCCAGATGCCAATAGTTTCGCCATTCCCGTATCCGATCCAGTATCGGATCAAGCTCTTGGTGTTATTTATGTCTCTGTATCTTCCGATGTTTTTTATAAGGCTATTGACAATACCAGAGGAAATATCCCAATTGCTGTGAGCATCACCTCTCCTTTTGAAACGGATATGTTTCACCAAGGTGAAAAAAGTAATCGAGAGGAATGGTTGCAAGATGAGACAGCTCATGGTTATCAGGTTCAGGTTGCAGTTCCGAGGGATTATGTCCTTAGTGGGAGTATATCTAGTTCGATTTTTATTCTTGCTTTGAGTCTCCTCTTTATCGTTATTTTATATGTAACCTTGAAAAAAACATTTTCGAAGTATCAAACCCAAGTTGTTGACCTAGTGGAAACAATCCATGATATTGCGGAGGGGGAACAAGGCAAAAGAATTGATCTTAAGAAGAAAGATCAGGAATTACTTTTAATCGCTGAAACGACAAATGACATGTTGGACCGACTGGAGAGAAATATCCACGATATTTACCAGCTGGAGCTGAGCCAAAAAGATGCAAATATGCGCGCCCTACAAGCTCAGATAAATCCACATTTTATGTATAATACTCTGGAGTTTCTACGGATGTACGCGGTCATGGAAAACCAAAATGAACTAGCGGATATTATCTACGAATTCAGTAGTCTCCTGCGTAACAACATCTCTGACGAACGAGAAACAACATTAAAGCAAGAAGTGGAATTTTGTCGGAAGTACAGTTATCTCTGTATGGTGCGTTATCCAAAATCCATTGCTTATGGATTTAAGATTGACCCTGGATTGGAAGAAATGCGCATTCCAAAATTCACCCTCCAACCCTTGGTGGAAAATTATTTTGCCCACGGAGTCGATCATCGACGTACAGATAATGTGATCAGTATCAAGGCTTTGAAAAAAGAAGGATATGTCGAAATCTTGGTAACCGATAATGGGCGTGGAAT
Organism: Streptococcus sp. DTU_2020_1001019_1_SI_AUS_MUR_006; assembly: GCF_032340315.1. Lineage (NCBI taxonomy): Bacteria > Bacillati > Bacillota > Bacilli > Lactobacillales > Streptococcaceae > Streptococcus > Streptococcus sp. DTU_2020_1001019_1_SI_AUS_MUR_006. The sequence continues at coordinate 694,343 of NZ_CP135436.1, forward strand.
GCCTGCTGATAAGCTAGCAGAGATCCAGGACAAATTAGCTCAGAGAACCTTTGAACATACGGTGGATTATAGTGGGAAACGCCAGTCCATTGGGATTGTCAATGTGCATGAGCGCTTTGTACTCTACTTTGGCGACCGCTATGATATCAATGTAGAATCAGTTAAACAAGAAGGTGTTCGTTATCGAATTACTATTCAGGATGAGGAGAAAGGATAAAGATGTATAAAGTACTATTAGTGGACGACGAGTACATGATTACCGAAGGTCTCAAGCGTTTGATTCCTTTTGATAAATGGGATATGGAAGTCGTCGCTACAGCCAATCATGCTGACGACGCTCTTGACTATGTCCGAGAACATCCTGTGGATATTGTGATATCTGACGTCAACATGCCTGACAAAACAGGACTTGAAATGATTCAGGAAATGAAGGACTTGTTGCCAGATGCTTATTATATCCTACTATCGGGCTATCAAGAATTTGACTACGTCAAAAAAGCTATGAATCTCAGCGTGGTTGATTATCTGGTTAAACCAGTCGATAAGGTCGAGCTGGGACATTTACTTGAAAAAATCGTCACTCAACTTCGTGAGAAGGTTCATGAGCCCGAAATATTGAGTCAGCAACTCGATGAAGAAGCCTTCAAGGCTCATCTCAGCCAAAAAGAAAATTGGTGGGTCGGACTTTCAAAGGGAAAACAAGGGAATTTTGTCATTCCCTACTATGTTCTAGGTCAGGACTGGCAAATCGTCCTTGCAGATCAGGAATTTGAGGGTTTGCTAGTCATGCCTTTTGAAGCTCCTTATCAAATCAACTTTGAAAAGTGGAAGCGTGATGTTGAAAAGACTCTCTTTTATGGATCGGTCAATTTAGATCAGTCTGAAAGTCTCTTTTCTTACTACGAACCCATCTATCGGGTGATTATTCAAGGAAATCTCCAGCAAATTATTGATGAATTGACCTTGCTTGAGAAGATTGTCTTAGAAAATACACCGATAGTATCTATCACAAAGCAGCTCTTTACCCAGTTTGTCATGGATGTCTTCCATCTTTTTGAACATTTGAAAGCAGATGACATGACAGATATTGTCAAAAACATCCATGCCATTACCACTTTTGAGGACTTAGTCGCTTATACCAAGAAAACCTTGACTTCCTTCTTTGGCCAATACCGCATGAATGAAAATGTAGTTAGTGTGCTCGAGGTCATTGGTAGAGACTACCAAAAAGAGCTTTCTCTTAAGGATATCAGCAAGGATCTCTTTATCAATCCCGTTTATTTGGGTCAACTAATCAAGAAGGAAACCAATTCCACCTTTGCAGAGCTTCTCAATAAGCAACGCATCAAGGCGGCCCAGCAACTCTTGCTATCTACAAATGATAGTATCGAGGATATCTGCTATACGGTTGGATACAGTAATGTAGGTTATTTCTATAAGGTTTTTCGAAAACTGTGTGGGAAGTCTCCTAAAGCCTACCGTAAACAGGTGGAAACGAACTTGTAGCAGTTGTTCTCCTTCGGAAAATATGCTATAATAATAAAAAAATTATGAGGAGGTTACTTTTATGAAAAAGAAACCAATCTATCTGTGGGTATTACTGATTTTTTCAGCCTTACTCTCAGCAATGTCGCTATTTGGAATCATATCTCCAGTACCTACTGCGGAGAGTATGAGCAATCTAGAAACATCAGCATCAGGTGTTAATGCTACTTATGCTAAGGAGCTCGTTGATTACACCATTAAGGTATCGGAGCATGGTCATTCTGTCTTCAGCATTCTCTTGGTTGTCTTATCTGTTATTCTAGTTGTTGTGGCTTTGGTTTTCCTTATTCGTAAAAACATCCAATTGGCTAACTACACTTATCTTGCTTATGTCTTCGTTGCCATCGTTGGTTCTATCTACAACTTTATCGGCGTTCAGGATGCGGTTTCACTTTTTACAGATCCTAACATCCGTATGGGAGCGGAGCTTGGTGCTAAAGGCTCTGCTATTTTGGGGGTTGTACTCAATGTTATCTTCCTAGCAATCGTCTTCTATAAGATGTGGCGTCAGCAAAAAGAATTAACAGAAACTCAAGAAGAGGAAGAACTTGCCTAAGAGTTGACAAAGGATAACTATCAAGATACAATCTTGGTAGTTATTTTTTATGATTCAAAAAAGGAGGAGAAAATGAAAAAAATTTCCTTAGTCTATATCAGTCTGAGTGGAAATACGGAGAGTTTCGTAACACGATTGAAGGCTTACCTATTAGAACAGTATGAGAACATTGAAGTAGAAAAAATTCATATTAAAGATTTGGTCAAGGAAGGAGAAGATTTCTTTGAAATGACCAACCCATATGTTGCTTTTCTACCGACTTATTTAGAAGGTGGCAATGGTGTTGACAATGGAGATGTGGAGATTTTGACTACTCCAGTAGGTGATTTTATCGCCTATGGAGACAATGCCAGCAAGTGTTTTGGTGTCGTAGGATCAGGCAATCGTAATTTTAACAACCAATACTGTTTGACGGCTAAACAATACAGCCAGCGCTTTGGTTTCCCTGTTCTAGCAGACTTTGAGATGCGTGGAATGCTGGGAGATATCAAGAAGGTCGCAGGGATTATTGCGGAACTCTATGAGTTAGAAGCTTTGTAAGAGGCCAGATTTTCTGAGGAAGAGTTTTATTCCATGAATAAAGGATTTACTTCAAAAGGGAATAGTCGAAATGAGTAAGCTACATAGATTTTTAAAGTATATAAAACGCAAACCAAGCTTCAAGGAAATTATGTTATGCAGTGCTTTGCTAATCTTAGCGATCGCTCTGTTGCAGTTCTCCGAGAAATTTCTTGATGAAAGTTTGTCAGCATACGGAACCATTGCATCACTAGGGATTGTTATATTGGTGGGAATCATAGTTCTCAGGAAAAAATAGAAAAGGACTCGAGAAATGCTATCTCGAATCCTTTTTTATTTTCTGATGTCTTCAACAATTTCCTTTGAAATCATGATTCCCAAACGATATCCTTTATTGATGTAGTCGATGACATCGTTGATGTTTTCTGTTGTTTGAATCTTTTCCTTGATAGTAGCGCGAAAAGATTCATCCTTTAACAGCTGTTCTTGTAGAAGTCTTTGAAGTTTTTCCTTTTCGTATTTGTTGATGAGAAAAAGAGCGACAAGACTGATGACAACTAAAATATAAGCATATTGGCTCATAAAATCTCTCCCTAAGTGATAAAGAAATTAATAGCAAGAGAAAAGCGAAAAAGATTTTTCGCTTTTCAAGTAATGACAATATAGAAATTAGGCAAGTGATCGCTAATCTAAAATAGTAGATGTAATGCACTCCGCCCCTAGTACCAAATAAAAGTCCGTAGAGGTTTAGGATTGGTTGCTTAAGTCACTTTGCAATTAAATAACTTCAGAATTACGACATTCATTCAACCAAATCGATATTATTTGGTTAGGTGAATTAGTGAAGCGTTTAGGCAATTCGCCATAGTTACGACGTCGTGGTCCCTAAATCGATTATATTTAGGGGCCATGACTAGTGAAGCAGTTAGCTAGTCCGCATAAAAGCGGCTAGCGTCTAACAATTAGGAACTTTAGTTCCAATAACTTCAAGATTACGACGTTTTAGGACATAAATCGATCATATTTATGTCCTAAAACTAGTGAAGTGCCTAGCCAAAGTCCGAATAGGATTTGGCGTTAGTTACTTAGATTGCTTTGCAATCAAGTAACTTTGGCGATTTACATCTTCTCTGGCGCTTCTACTCCGAGCAGACGAAGTGCTTCTTTGAGGACAACTGCAGTTGTATAGCTGAGGGCTAAACGACTGTCGCGTTCTGGACTTTCATCCAAGATTCGAGTGTGAGCGTAATATTTGTTAAAGGCTTGCGCTAAGCTAATTGCAAATTTAGCAATGATAGAAGGTTCAAAGTTATCCGCCGCACGGTTGATAATACGTGGGAAGTCTTGGATTAGCTTGATGATTTCCCAGCTTTCAGGATCATTCAAGCTATAGTTGGCACCTGTTTCTGGTTTGAAATCGGCTTTGCGCAAGATGGATTGGATACGAGCATAGGCGTATTGAACATAAGGACCAGTCTCGCCTTCAAAGGATACCATAGCCTCTAGGTCGAAATCGTATCCATTTGTACGGTCGGTCTTGAGGTCATAGAATTTAATGGCTCCAACCCCAACAGCATGCGCTACCTGGTCTTTATTTTCCAGTTCAGGATTTTTAGCCTCGATTTGGGCCTTGGCACGGCTAACTGCCTCTGCAACAGTCGGCTCTAGCAAGATGACATTCCCTTTACGAGTAGAGAGTTTTTTCCCTTCTTTTGTAACCAAACCAAAAGGAACGTGAGTAATGTCGTTACTCCAGTCGTAGCCCATTTCTTGCAAGACAGCTTTGAGTTGTTTAAAGTGGGCAGATTGCTCTTGACCAACGACGTAGATAGATTTAGCAAATTGGTATTCGTTTTTACGGTAAAGGGCAGCGGCCAAGTCACGTGTGATGTAGAGAGTTGCACCGTCAGATTTTTTGATAAGAGCTGGGTGTTCAATTCCATATTTTTCAAGATTAACAACTTGGGCACCTTCTGATTCAACAAGAAGTCCTTTTTCAGAAAGGATGTCTACAACTGAATCCATCTTGTCATTGTAGAAGGCTTCCCCGTTGTAGCTGTCGAATTCAACCTTCAATTCATTGTAAAGGCGGTTAAATTCCACCAAACTTTCATCACGGAACCATTGCCAAAGAGCGAGAGCTTCCTCGTCACCATTTTCCAGTTTGCGGAACCATTCGCGTGCTTCCTCATCCAAGCTAGGGTCATTTTCAGCTTCAGCGTTGATGCGGACATAGAGTTTAAGAAGTTCATCAATTGGATGAGCTTTTACAGCTTCTTCGTCGCCCCATTTTTTGTAGGCAACAATCAACATCCCAAACTGTTTACCCCAGTCTCCCAAATGGTTGACCTTGACCGTTTGATAACCGATTTTTTGGAAAATATGTGACAAGCTATCTCCGATAACAGTTGAGCGCAGGTGACCAATAGAGAATGGTTTAGCAATATTGGGACTAGACATGTCGATAACAACATTTTCTTGTTTACCAATATTTTGGTCAGCATAGTGTTCTTTTTCAGTGATAACAGCTTGTAATACCTGAGCAGAAATGGCATTTTTATCAAGGAAGAAGTTAACATAAGGTCCAGTAGCGACGACTTTTTCAAAGGCTTGGCTATTGATTTTTTCAGCGATATCTGCTGCAATCATTTGTGGAGCTTTTCTCTCAACTTTTGCTAGAGTAAAGGCAGGGAAGGCGATGTCTCCCATATCAGAGTTTTTGGGTTGTTCTAGTAAATTTAAAATAGCCTCTTGATCCAGGCTGTCAATGACGCTAGCCAATTCGCTAGCGATCAATTGTTTTGTATTCATTATAAACTCCTTTGGACTTTTCTTCTATTTTATCATAATTTTGAGGAATGATAAGAATTTTTTTTGAAATATTCAGTTTTTTTGGTATAATGTTCTTATTAAATAGTTGTAAAATGTTATAAATATTCACTAGAGAGGATGTTATGAGAAAAAGAGAACGTCATCAGTTGATCAAGCAGATGATCACTGAGGAAAAATTAGGGACTCAAAAAGAGATCCAGGATCGGTTGGAAGCACGCAATGTTTTTGTGACACAAACGACCTTGTCGCGTGACCTTCGTGAACTTGGCTTGACCAAGGTTAAGAAAAATGATATGGTCTACTACGTACTAGCAAATGAGACAGAGAAGATTGACCTGGTTGAGTTTTTATCCCATCATTTAGAAGGCGTGGCAAGAGCTGAGTTTACCTTAGTTTTGCACACTAAACTGGGTGAAGCCGCGGTTTTAGCCAATGTTGTCGATGCCAACAAGGATGAATGGATTTTAGGGACAGTTGCGGGTGCTAATACCCTCTTGGTGATTTGCCGAGATCAGCATGTTGCTAAACTCATGGAAGATCGTTTGTTAGATTTGATGAAGGATAGATAAGGTCTTGGGAGTCTCTCTCAAGACTATTTTTAACAAGGAGAGAATGGATGACGATAGAAAAATTATCACCTGGCATGCAACAGTATGTGGATATAAAAAAACAATATCCAGATGCTTTTTTGCTCTTTCGTATGGGTGATTTTTATGAGTTATTTTACGAAGATGCAGTCAATGCTGCCCAGATACTAGAAATCTCACTAACCAGTCGCAATAAGAATGCTGACAATCCTATTCCCATGGCTGGAGTTCCTTATCACTCAGCACAACAGTATATTGATGTCCTAGTGGAGCGTGGCTACAAGGTTGCCATTGCTGAGCAGATGGAGGATCCTAAGCAGGCAGTAGGGGTTGTTAAGCGCGAGGTTGTGCAGGTGATTACCCCTGGTACAGTCGTCGATAGTAGTAAACCAGATAGTCAAAACAACTTTTTGGTGGCTATCGACCGTGACGGTCAGCAATTTGGTTTGGCATACATGGACTTAGTGACGGGTGATTTCTATGTGACAGGTTTATTGGATTTTACCCTGGTCTGTGGTGAAATCCGAAATCTTAAGGCAAGAGAAGTTGTCATCGGCTATGCTTTAACTGAAGAGGAAGAACAGATTCTCAGCCGTCAAATGAATTTGGTGCTTTCTTATGAGCAAGAATTATTTGAAGACATACATCTGCTGGATCCACGCTTGGCGCCTATTGAACAAGCTGCCAGCAGTAAGCTACTTCAGTATATTCATCGGACGCAGATGAGAGAGTTGAATCACTTAAAACCTGTTATTCGCTATGAGATCAAGGATTACTTGCAGATGGATTATGCAACCAAGGCTAGTTTAGATCTAGTAGAAAATGCTCGCTCAGGTAAGAAACAAGGGAGTCTTTTCTGGTTGCTAGATGAAACTAAGACTGCCATGGGAATGCGTCTTTTGCGCTCTTGGATCCAACGTCCCTTGATTGACAAGGATCGTATCCTTGAACGTCAGGAGGTTGTACAGGTCTTTCTGGATTATTTCTTTGAACGTAGTGATTTGACAGAAAGCCTAAAGGGAGTCTACGATATTGAGCGCCTTGCTAGTCGTGTTTCTTTTGGGAAAAGCAATCCTAAAGACCTCTTGCAATTAGCGACTACCTTGGGAAGTGTTCCAAGAATTCGAGCAATTTTAGAAGGAATGGAGCAACCAGCTCTTGCCTATCTGATTGAACAATTAGATCCTATTCCTGAGTTGGAAAATCTCATTAGTGCAGCCATTGCTCCAGAAGCTCCTCATGTAATTACAGAGGGTGGCATTATCCGGACTGGCTTTGATGAGACCTTGGATAAGTATCGTCGTGTGCTGAGAGAGGGAACCAGCTGGATAGCTGAGATTGAGGCTAAGGAAAGAGAAAATTCTGGCATCAATACTCTCAAGATTGACTACAATAAAAAAGATGGTTACTATTTCCATGTGACCAACTCGCAGCTCGGTAATGTTCCAGCCCACTTTTTCCGTAAGGCTACGCTAAAAAACTCGGAACGTTTTGGGACAGAGGAGTTGGCTCGTATCGAGGGAGAAATGCTAGAGGCACGTGAGAAATCAGCAAACTTAGAGTACGAAATTTTTATGCGGATCCGTGAGGAGGTTGGGAAGTATATCCAACGCCTGCAAGCCCTAGCCCAAGGAATCGCTACTGTCGATGTCTTACAAGGCTTGGCAGTGGTAGCAGAAAATCAACACCTGATTCGTCCAGAGTTCGGAGAGGACTCGCAAATTGATATCCAAAAAGGTCGTCATGCTGTTGTTGAAAAGGTCATGGGAGCCCAAACCTATATTCCCAATAGTATCCAAATGGGTGAAGATACTAGCATCCAGCTGATTACAGGGCCTAATATGAGCGGGAAGTCAACCTATATGCGCCAGCTAGCTATGACAGCAGTCATGGCCCAGATAGGATCTTATGTTCCGGCTGAGAGTGCTAGTCTTCCTATTTTTGATGCTATCTTCACTCGTATTGGGGCAGCGGATGACTTGGTTTCCGGTCAGTCAACCTTTATGGTCGAGATGATGGAAGCTAATAATGCTATTGCACATGCTACTGAAAAATCCCTGATTCTCTTTGATGAGTTGGGACGCGGAACGGCAACCTATGATGGCATGGCCCTGGCCCAAGCGATTATCGAGTATATCCATGAACATATCGGAGCCAAGACTCTCTTTGCAACTCACTATCATGAATTGACTAGCTTAGAATCTAGTCTGGAACATCTGGTTAATGTCCACGTGGCTACGCTTGAGCAAAATGGTCAGGTTACCTTCCTTCACAAGATCGAAGCAGGACCAGCAGACAAATCATACGGTATTCACGTAGCTAAGATTGCAGGGTTACCGACAGATTTGCTAGTAAGGGCAGATGCAATATTAACGCAATTAGAGAGTCAAGGTCAGGAAAGTCCTGCTCCAATGAAACAAACACATGCAGTTTCTGAACAAATTTCCCTATTTGACTCGGCGGAAGAAAATCCTATTCTAGCAGAATTGGCTAAAGTAGATGTGTACAATATGACACCGATGCAGGCCATGAATCTCTTGTTAGAATGGAAACAAAAATTATAAGCAAAAACCCACTCCGTTTTGTGAGTGGGTTTTTAGGTATTATTTTTTATGAGCCAATAGTTGATTGATGTGTGCAACTTTTTTAGATTCTCTCTTGTAGAGAACAATCCAGATGATGAGGTAGACGATTGCAAACTCTGGGATGAGTTGAAGGATGAAAGTCCAGTGAAGTGGGAACCATCCTGCTAGGATTGCTAGAGGTACAAAACCTAGCAACATAAGGAAGAAGTGAGTGACAGTCGCACGAAGAAGGCTCCAATCTTGAGCAAATAGACGACCGCCAAAACTAAAGAGGACTCCAATCGCTGCCCAGATAAGCAGACAGTAAAGTAAGACGAGTGATCCATGCACCTGATGTTGGGTCATGAATTGACCAATCAAAGAGTTGGGGCTGAGAGGTGCGTAGTTGCTTGGTGAGTAGATAAAAGAAAAGATAATAGATAGGATGAGGCCGATGAGGATACCAGTTGTGGCATCGTGGAAAATTTGTTTTTTCATAGTTCTAATTTCTCCTTAATGGTTTTGAGGTAACGGCGAGATGAGTAGGTGAAACTGTCGTTTTTAAGATAGATTTCAATCAAGCCGTTAGAGGTTAGTTTAAGATGACTGATAGCGTCGATGTTGACAATTTCCGATTGGGAAATTTGGATAAAGGAAGCAGGTAGAATTTCACTTGCTTGGTAAAGACGAATGTCGAGCGCATAGGTTTGGCTATCCGTTTCAGCTAAGACTTTGCGATTTTCAATATATATACGTTGAATCTTACTAATCTGAATCAAGTAGACCTGGTCTTGGAATTTTCCTTTAAGCGTTTCTTTTTGATCCAGGGATTGGACAAAGTCTTGGACTTTTTGAACTCGAGTAGACAAGGTTGACGCTTCGATTATGATTTGTTCTTCGGTGTATTGCTGATCAATATCAAGTCTGAGTTTCATAATTTCTCCTTTATAAATTTGTAATAGAGATCTCTTGCTTACAAATCTATTAAACACCATTTTGTTGACAATTACAAGAAGGTTTGTCTATGTGGTCGGTTGAAGAGCCTATCTGGCAGGTGACCGTTTTCATAGAATTTTTAGAGTAAGGAAGTCAAAAAATAAGAAGAAATATATTGACAAAAATAGACAAAACGTGGTACAATAATAGACGGTACTTTTTACTTTTGGTCTCTCAAGAGTGTACAGGGACGTGCTGACAAATGTTGCAAAAGTACACACAGATGATAACTGTCACCAAGTGTATCATCACCAAAAATAAAAAAACACAGGAGAATGTAGATGCCTACAATTAACCAATTGGTTCGCAAACCGCGTAAATCAAAAGTAGAAAAATCTAAATCACCAGCTTTGAACGTTGGTTATAACAGTCATAAAAAAGTTCAAACAAACGTTTCTTCACCACAAAAACGTGGTGTTGCAACTCGTGTTGGAACAATGACACCTAAAAAACCTAACTCTGCCCTTCGTAAATTTGCTCGTGTACGTTTGAGCAACCTTATCGAAGTTACTGCCTACATCCCAGGTATCGGACACAACTTGCAAGAGCACAGTGTGGTGCTTCTTCGCGGTGGACGTGTAAAAGACCTTCCAGGGGTACGTTACCATATCGTCCGTGGTGCACTTGATACTGCAGGTGTTAACGATCGTAAACAAGGCCGTTCTAAATACGGTACTAAACGTCCGAAAAAAGCATAAGGAAAGGGGATAAAGAGAAATGAGTCGTAAAAATAGAGCTCCAAAACGTGACGTATTGCCAGATCCGCTTTACAATTCACAATTAGTTACTCGTCTTATCAACCGCGTTATGCTTGACGGTAAACGTGGTACAGCTGCTTCAATCGTTTACGGTGCTTTTGAACAAATCAAAGAAGTTACTGGTAACGATGCACTTGAAGTATTTGAAACAGCTATGGAAAACATCATGCCTGTACTTGAAGTACGTGCACGTCGTGTCGGTGGTTCTAACTACCAAGTCCCAGTTGAAGTTCGTCCAGAACGTCGTACAACACTTGGACTTCGTTGGTTGGTAACAATCGCTCGCCTTCGTGGTGAACACACAATGCAAGACCGTCTTGCAAAAGAAATCTTGGATGCTGCTAACAACACTGGTGCAGCAGTTAAGAAACGTGAAGACACTCACCGTATGGCTGAAGCTAACCGTGCCTTCGCACACTTCCGTTGGTAAAATCATGATGCTAGGAACGGCAAGGATGCAAAGTGAAAATAGGAAACTGACGCAGTATTCGACGAATACAAGGAAGTTTATCTTTTTCACACAGCATCCCGTTCCGGCTCAAATCGGCTAACTAACTTTAGCCCGGGTTCAATTTAGCTCGGTCAGCTCTTAGCTATAACTCAACTTACCATTCCGCAAGTTGAAACCAACAATAACAAGATAAACATTGAGAACGGGTAGGTCCTGCCTATCCGTTTTTATTAAATCGTGTTATAATAGAATAGAAATAAAAAAATATAGGAGAAACAAACCTCATGGCACGCGAATTTTCACTTGAAAAAACTCGTAATATCGGTATCATGGCTCACGTCGATGCTGGTAAAACAACTACAACTGAGCGTATCCTTTACTACACTGGTAAAATCCACAAAATCGGTGAAACTCACGAAGGTGCGTCACAAATGGACTGGATGGAGCAAGAGCAAGAACGTGGTATCACTATCACATCTGCTGCGACAACAGCTCAATGGAACAACCACCGCGTAAACATCATCGACACACCAGGACACGTGGACTTCACTATCGAAGTACAACGTTCTCTTCGTGTATTGGACGGTGCGGTTACAGTTCTTGACTCACAATCAGGTGTTGAGCCTCAAACTGAAACAGTTTGGCGTCAAGCAACTGAGTACGGAGTTCCACGTATCGTATTTGCCAACAAAATGGACAAAATCGGTGCTGACTTCCTTTACTCAGTAAGCACACTTCACGATCGTCTTCAAGCTAACGCACACCCAATTCAATTGCCAATCGGTTCTGAAGATGACTTCCGTGGTATCATCGACTTGATCAAGATGAAAGCTGAAATCTATACGAACGACCTTGGTACAGATATCCTTGAAGAAGACATTCCGGCTGAATACCTTGAGCAAGCTCAAGAATACCGTGAAAAATTGATCGAAGCAGTTGCTGAAACTGACGAAGAATTGATGATGAAATACCTCGAAGGTGAAGAAATCACTAACGAAGAATTGAAAGCTGGTATCCGTAAAGCGACTATCAACGTTGAATTCTTCCCAGTATTGTGTGGTTCTGCCTTCAAGAACAAAGGTGTTCAATTGATGCTTGATGCGGTTATCGACTACCTTCCAAGCCCACTTGACATCCCAGCGATCAAAGGTATCAACCCAGATACAGATGAAGAAGAAACTCGTCCTGCATCTGATGAAGAGCCATTTGCAGCTCTTGCCTTCAAGATCATGACTGACCCATTCGTAGGTCGTTTGACATTCTTCCGTGTTTACTCAGGTGTTCTTCAATCAGGTTCTTACGTATTGAACACTTCTAAAGGTAAACGTGAACGTATCGGACGTATCCTTCAAATGCACGCTAACAGCCGTCAAGAAATCGACACTGTTTACTCAGGTGATATTGCTGCTGCCGTTGGTTTGAAAGACACTACAACTGGTGACTCATTGACAGATGAAAAAGCTAAAATTATCCTTGAGTCAATCAACGTTCCAGAACCAGTTATCCAATTGATGGTTGAGCCTAAATCTAAAGCAGACCAAGACAAGATGGGTATCGCCCTTCAAAAATTGGCTGAAGAAGATCCAACATTCCGCGTTGAAACTAACGTTGAAACTGGTGAAACAGTTATCTCTGGTATGGGTGAGCTTCACCTTGACGTCCTTGTTGACCGTATGCGTCGTGAGTTCAAAGTTGAAGCGAACGTAGGTGCTCCTCAAGTATCTTACCGTGAAACATTCCGCGCTTCTACTCAAGCACGTGGATTCTTCAAACGTCAGTCTGGTGGTAAAGGTCAGTTCGGTGATGTATGGATTGAATTTACTCCAAACGAAGAAGGAAAAGGATTCGAATTCGAAAACGCAATCGTCGGTGGTGTGGTTCCTCGTGAATTTATCCCAGCGGTTGAAAAAGGTTTGGTAGAATCTATGGCTAACGGTGTTCTTGCTGGTTACCCAATGGTTGACGTTAAAGCTAAGCTTTACGATGGTTCATACCACGATGTCGACTCATCTGAAACTGCCTTCAAGATCGCTGCATCTCTTGCACTTAAAGAAGCTGCTAAGACTGCACAACCAGCTATCCTTGAACCAATGATGCTTGTAACAATCACTGTTCCAGAAGAAAACCTTGGTGATGTTATGGGTCACGTAACTGCTCGTCGTGGACGTGTAGATGGTATGGAAGCACACGGTAACAGCCAAATCGTTCGTGCTTACGTTCCACTTGCTGAAATGTTTGGTTACGCAACAGTTCTTCGTTCTGCATCTCAAGGACGTGGTACATTCATGATGGTATTCGACCACTACGAAGATGTACCTAAGTCAGTACAAGAAGAAATCATTAAGAAAAACAAAGGTGAAGAATAATTCATCGACACCCTAAAAGAAGTCACTTTGTGGCTTCTTTTTCTGTTTGGTAGAAATAGGTAAAAGTGCCTCAAATATGGTAAAATAGAAGGAGTATATTGTGAGGAAAATGGATGTCAACCACTTTTGAAATTTTAATGAATCAGTTGGGAATACCCGCTGAAATGAGAAATCATGAGGCCTTCTCTCAGGCTGAAATAGAACAAGTCATTGTCCATAAACGAAGCAAAGTTTGGGAGTTTCATTTTGTTTTTGAAAATATCTTGCCTTTTGAACTTTTTCTAGAGTTGAAAAGAGGCTTGAAAGAAGAATTCTCAAAAACGGGAAATCAGGCTAGTTTTGAGATAAAAACGCGAAATCAGGAATTTTCTAGAGAACTTTTACAAGCCTACTATCGAGAGGCTTTTTCGGATGGTCCTTGTGCTAGTCAAGGTTTTCGTTCTATATATCAGAATTTTCAGGTTCGCTTTGAAAATGACCAGTTAATCATTGAAGCTTCTGAAGCCGCAGATACTGAGCATTTTAGAAAAAATCATCTGCCAAATCTTAGCAAACAGCTGGAACTTTTTGGCTTTCCTAAATTATCCTGCAGTTTAGAAAAAAATGAAGAACTCACGAGGGAAGAGCAAGAGGCCTTTCAGACGGAAAATCAAATGATTATCCAAGCTGCTAATGAAGAAACACTTCGGGCTATGGAACAATTGGAACAGATGGCTCCTCCTCCTCCAGCTGAGGATAAACCTGTCTTTGATTTCCAAGCCAAGAAAGCAGCTGCTAAGCCTAAACTTGATAAGGCAGAGATTACTCCTATGATCGAGGTCAATACTGAAGAAAATAGATTGGTTTTTGAAGGAGTTGTCTTTGATGTTGAGCATAAGGTGACTAGAACAGGTCGTGTCTTGATTAACTTCAAGATGACGGACTATACTTCCAGTTTCTCTATGCAAAAATGGGTCAAGAATGAAGAAGAAGCTCAGAAGTTTGACATGATCAAGAAAAACTCTTGGCTCCGTGTTCGAGGAAATGTCGAGGTAAATAATTTCACGCGAGACTTGACCATGAATGTACAGGATGTTCAGGAAGTCGTTCACTATGAGCGTAAAGACTTGATGCCAGAGGGAGAGCGTCGTGTTGAGTTCCATGCCCATACCAATATGTCGACCATGGATGCTCTACCTGAAGTTGAAGAACTCGTTGCGAAAGCAGCTAAATGGGGTCATAAAGCGGTAGCAATCACGGACCACGGAAATGTTCAATCCTTCCCTCATGGCTATAAGGCTGCTAAGAAAGCAGGCATCCAGCTGATCTATGGGATGGAAGCTAATATCGTTGAAGACCGTGTACCTATCGTCTATAATGAAGTTGAGATGGATTTGTCTGAAGCAACCTATGTAGTCTTTGACGTGGAAACGACTGGACTTTCAGCTATCTATAATGACTTGATTCAGGTCGCAGCTTCTAAGATGTATAAGGGCAATATCGTAGCTGAATTTGATGAATTTATCAATCCTGGTCACCCCTTATCAGCCTTTACTACTGAATTGACAGGAATTACGGATGAGCATGTGAAAAATGCCAAACCCTTGGTTCAAGTTCTGAAAGAATTCCAAGAGTTTTGTAAGGATACCGTTCTTGTAGCCCACAATGCAACCTTTGACGTTGGCTTTATGAATGCCAACTATGAACGTCATGGCCTGCCAAAAATCACTCAACCTGTTATTGATACGTTAGAATTCGCAAGAAATCTCTATCCTGAATATAAACGTCATGGTCTAGGGCCTTTGACTAAGCGTTTTGGAGTTGCCCTAGAACACCATCACATGGCCAACTATGATGCGGAAGCAACTGGCCGTCTGCTTTTCATCTTTATCAAAGAAGTAGCAGAAAAGTATGGTGTGACAGATTTGGCACGATTAAACCTTGATTTAATCAGTCCAAATTCTTATAAAAAAGCTCGCGTCAAGCATGCAACTATCTATGTAAAAAATCAAGTAGGCTTGAAAAATATCTTTAAGCTGGTTTCTCTCTCAAATACCCAGTATTTTGAAGGAGTTCCACGGATTCCACGTACAGTACTAGATGCCCATCGAGAAGGTTTAATCTTGGGTTCTGCTTGTACAGAAGGGGAAGTCTTTGATGCAGTCGTATCACAAGGTGTTGATGCAGCGGTCGAAGTTGCTAAATACTATGACTTTATCGAGGTGATGCCTCCGGCAATCTATGAACCTCTGATTGCCAAAGAGCAGGTCAAGGACATGGAAGAACTCCAAACCATTATCAAGAGTTTGATAGAGGTTGGAGATCGCCTCGGCAAGCCGGTTCTTGCGACAGGAAATGTCCACTATCTCGAACCCGAGGATGAAATTTATCGAGAAATCATTGTCCGCAGTCTGGGTCAGGGAGCAATGATTAACCGAACGATCGGTCACGGAGAAGCTGCCCAACCAGCTCCGCTACCAAAGGCACATTTTAGAACGACTAATGAAATGTTGGATGAATTTGCCTTTCTAGGAGAAGATTTGGCTCGCAAAATCGTCATTGAAAATACCAATGCCCTAGCAGAAATCTTTGAACCGGTGGAGGTTGTAAAGGGTGATTTGTACACGCCTTTCATTGACAAAGCCGAAGAAACAGTTGCTGAATTAACCTATAAAAAAGCCTTTGAAATCTATGGAAATCCACTCCCAGATATCGTTGATTTGCGGATTGAAAAGGAATTGACCTCTATCTTGGGGAATGGATTTGCCGTGATTTATCTGGCTTCACAGATGCTAGTGCACCGTTCCAACGAACGGGGTTACTTGGTTGGTTCCCGTGGGTCTGTTGGATCTAGTTTCGTTGCAACCATGATTGGGATTACCGAGGTCAATCCTCTCTCTCCTCACTATGTCTGTGGTCAGTGTCAGTACAGTGAGTTTATCACGGATGGTTCCTACGGTTCAGGTTTTGATATGCCAAATAAAGACTGTCCAAACTGTGGCAATAAGCTTAGCAAGAATGGACAGGACATTCCTTTCGAGACCTTCCTTGGTTTTGACGGGGATAAGGTTCCCGATATCGATTTGAACTTCTCGGGGGAAGATCAACCGAGCGCCCATTTGGATGTACGTGATATCTTTGGGGAAGAATATGCCTTCCGTGCAGGAACGGTAGGTACGGTGGCTGCTAAAACAGCCTATGGATTTGTCAAAGGTTACGAACGCGACTATGGTAAGTTCTACCGAGAAGCCGAGGTGGAGCGCCTAGCCCAAGGAGCTGCCGGTGTCAAACGGACGACTGGTCAGCACCCGGGAGGAATCGTTGTTATTCCAAACTATATGGATGTCTATGACTTTACACCAGTACAATATCCTGCAGATGATGTGACTGCTGAATGGCAAACCACTCACTTTAACTTCCACGATATCGATGAGAACGTCCTCAAGCTCGATGTCCTTGGTCATGATGATCCGACCATGATTCGGAAACTGCAAGACTTATCAGGCATTGATCCAAATGATATTCCGATGGACGACCCAGGTGTCATGGCTCTCTTCTCGGGCACAGATATCCTGGGAGTGACGCCTGATCAAATCGGGACTTCAACTGGTATGCTTGGAATTCCAGAGTTTGGAACTAACTTTGTTCGAGGTATGGTGGATGAAACCCATCCGACGACCTTTGCCGAGTTGCTACAGCTTTCTGGTCTGTCTCACGGTACTGACGTTTGGTTGGGAAATGCCCAAGACTTGATTAAGGCTGGAATTGCAGACCTATCAACCGTTATCGGATGTCGGGATGACATCATGGTTTACCTCATGCACGCTGGTCTAGATCCAAAGATGGCCTTTACTATCATGGAGCGTGTACGTAAGGGATTGTGGCTCAAAATCTCAGAAGAAGAGCGCAACGGTTATATCGAAGCCATGAAGGCCAACAATGTGCCTGAGTGGTATATCGAATCTTGTGGAAAAATCAAGTACATGTTCCCTAAAGCCCACGCGGCTGCCTACGTTATGATGGCTCTTCGAGTAGCCTACTTCAAGGTTCACCATCCGATTTATTACTACTGTGCTTACTTCTCCATCCGTGCCAAGGCCTTTGATATCAAGACCATGGGGGCAGGCTTGGATGCGATTAAACGCAAGATGCAAGAAATTGCTGAAAAGCGAAAGAACAATGAAGCTTCCAACGTAGAAATTGACCTTTACACAACACTTGAAATCGTCAATGAGATGTGGGAACGTGGTTTTAAATTTGGAAAGTTAGACCTCTATCGTAGTGATGCGACTGAATTCATCATCGACGGAGATACCCTCATCCCACCATTTGTCGCTATGGATGGTCTAGGAGAGAACGTTGCTAAGCAATTGGTTCGTGCTCGTCAAGAGGGAGAATTCCTCTCTAAAACCGAACTACGCAAGCGTGGTGGACTTTCCTCAACTTTAGTTGAAAAGATGGATGAAATGGGAATTCTCGGCAATATGCCAGAGGATAATCAGTTGAGCTTGTTTGATGATTTGTTTTAAGAAGGCAGATTAGCCCCAATTTAACAGAGATGTTTGATAATTAAAAAAATAACAGGACATTGGACAATCCTGTTATTTTTTAATTGTGAACATAAATATACAACGGCTAGATTACTAATCCTCTAAGACTATATCCTCTTCTTTTAGGTCTTCTATCAGATTCTGCTTATAATGAGTCAGAGAGAGTGTATGTTGACCGACCCAAGATTTTTTAAATAAGTCCAATAATTCTTTGTTTTTAATGAGGTCTTCTGGTTCTATAACCTTTTCTATTAAATGATTATCTTCGCAGAATGATATTAGAGGATTATTATCACTTGTACTGTAGACTGTATAATCAATAGTATTGTCGAAAAAATAATAAATAAAACTCTGAAGTTTACCTGTTGGTTCGTAGAATCCTAATCCAAGAGATGAGTCGCTAGGGCTAGGAGAAATTTCAATTTTTACTGGAAAATTGAGAATGTAATATTCAAATAAGTCCTCGTCTTTAGATTTGGCTTCTTCAAACTTAGTTAATAAAGGGATTAAGATATTATTATTAAAGCGTTGAGTACTCATATCCTCTAACATAAAAAATACTGAATCTGCACGAATGCTAAATTTTCCCGATTCTATTAGAAGAAAGCTGTAGTCCCGCATCTTACTATCCGTTTGTATATTTAGAAAATAAGCAACAAAATATTCTTGGAAGGAACGATGGGAGAACTTGTATCTGTTTCCTTCTTTGTAGAGTACGCACAGACAGTTCTCTAAATCGTGGATAAAATTGCCTATATTGAGAATCTTTTTAATTCGAGGAGGAAATTTTTTAAAAATTTCCTCAATCTCTGGGAAGGTAAACTCTGTTTTTGCTTTTTGGTATGTTAGAAAACAGAAGATTGCAAAACATTCTTTAAAAGTATCTGAACTTAAATCTGATAGCATTTTTCGTCGATAACTTTTCGTAGCATCGTGCTTCGAGAGCATGGTATCAAAGGCTTGATAGTAGAATAGGTGTAATTTTTGCGGGATTTCTGCATAGTCATTGTAAGTGGAGAGCATAATATTTAGTAAGAGAGGATTTGAAGCAAAGGATTTATGTCTATCATATAAACCAGTCTCTAGATCGCAAATAAATTTATTTTTGAGTTCTTCATCGGGATATTCAATTTTTGTAATAAGACTTATAGCTTGTTCCTTAGTAAAAGGAACAGCTTTTAAAACTGTGAACCGTTGAAATTCAATGAATTCGGATTCGCTATAAGGTCTTGAAGAAAGGATGTAGTGGTTTTCAGGATATTTGTCACAAAAATCATTTAACTTCTTGAAAAATTCTTTTTGGTTTTCGCTATACAATTCATCATAGCCATCCAATAGGAATAAAAAGCATCCAGATTGAAGTGCATAATCTAAATATTCTTCTTGGAATGTATTGTGAAATTGATTTAGTTTTTTTAACAGTAATTTTTCAAGATCTAAATGCTCCTCTTCGTTGAAATCTTTTAATTCAATAAAAATAGGAATATAGTCTTTTAATTCTAATTCACTTAGAAAAAGGTGTTTCATGAGAGTGGATTTACCAATTCCACCAGAACCTTCAATGATTAAAAATTTTGAGAGTTCAGTTAGTACTCTTGTTTTTGTGGGCTTGATGAGTTCGGAACCTTTTTTTAAAAAAGGAACTTCAAAAAAATCATACAGTCTTTTGGGCTCAATTCCGTAGATAATCGTTTTGATTCTACTGTATTTTTCATAAGATTTTGTCAAATAAGCTTGGAATGGAATCCCTAGATTAATTTTTGCCTCATCGAAGAGAGTTTTAACTTTGTCAGTCGTTTTGGAAATTATAGGTGAAAAGTATTTATCCAGAATAGCACTAGTAACTTGTTTTGCAATTTCATTGTTAAAGTTTTCGTCCATTATCTTTTTGCTCCTGTGTATTTTTGGGTCTTTTTATAAAGAGTAGCACATTAGCTTTTTTATGTCAATATAACTTAAAGAAGAGTGTCAATATAGGTGTATATTGCGTTTTCAATTCTTGGATAGTTAATTAAAAAAGCTTTATTAGCCTTGTTTTTAAATTTACATCATATGTGATATACTAGTAACGGAGGACATTTCATGAAACTAAGAATTTTTGCGGAAGATAAGCCGGCTGAGAAGGTGTTTGAGTACCAATTGGAACTTGCTGATCAGACAATTCTTCTATCGACAGCACTCTTGTCAGGTGCTATTGCTTTGGCAGGATTATTTTCTGCTTTGAAAGAAAAATAAAATAGAAAAGAGAAACAACATGGTTTTACCAAATTTTAAAGAAAATCTAGAAAAATATGCTAAGTTGTTGGTTGCAAACGGTGTGAATGTGCAACCTGGTCATACCTTGGCTCTCTCAATCGATGTGGAGCAACGTGAGTTGGCTCACTTAATCGTTAAAGAGGCTTATGCACTTGGTGCACACGAAGTTATCGTTCAATGGGCAGATGACTTTGTAAACCGTGAGAAATTCCTGCACGCGCCACTAGAGCGTTTGGACAATGTGCCAGAATACAAGATTGCTGAGATGAACTACCTTCTTGAAAACAAAGCAAGTCGTCTTGGTGTCCGTTCTTCTGACCCAGGTGCCTTGAACGGAGTTGATGCAGAAAAACTTTCAGCTTCTGCCAAAGCTATGGGAATTGCTATGAAGCCAATGCGTATCGCCACTCAATCTAACAAGGTTAGCTGGACGGTTGCTGCTGCAGCTGGACTCGAGTGGGCTAAGAAAGTCTTTCCAAATGCAGCAAGCGACGAAGAAGCAGTAGACCTCCTTTGGGACCAAATCTTCAAGACTTGCCGTATCTACGAAGAAGATCCAGTTAAGGCTTGGGAAGAACATGCAGCTATTCTAAAGAGCAAGGCAGAGATGCTCAACAAAGAACAATTCTCAGCTCTTCATTACACAGCACCTGGAACAGATTTGACACTTGGCTTGCCTAAGAACCACGTTTGGGAATCAGCTGGAGCGATCAATGCTCAAGGTGAAGGATTCTTGCCAAATATGCCAACAGAAGAAGTCTTTACAGCTCCTGATTTCCGTCGCGCGGATGGTTATGTAACGTCTACAAAACCTCTTAGCTACAATGGAAATATCATCGAAGGCATCAAGGTAACCTTTGAAAACGGTCAAATCGTTGATATTACTGCCGAGAAGGGTGATCAGGTTATGAAGGACCTTGTCTTTAAGAATGCTGGTGCGCGTGCCTTGGGTGAATGTGCCTTGGTACCAGATCCAAGCCCAATTTCTCAGTCAGGGATTACCTTCTTTAATACTCTTTTCGATGAGAATGCTTCGAACCACTTGGCTATCGGTGCAGCTTACGCAACCAGTGTTGTTGGTGGAGCAGAGATGAGCGAAGAAGAGCTTGAAGCAGCAGGACTTAATCGTTCAGACGTTCACGTTGACTTTATGATTGGTTCCAACCAAATGGATATCGATGGTATCCGTGAGGATGGAACACGCGTACCTCTCTTCCGCAATGGAGATTGGGCAAATTAAGGAGAAGCTATGCTTGGAAGTATGTTTGTCGGACTTTTAATCGGACTACTAGCAGGAGCTATCACCAATCGTGGCGAACGTATGGGATGCTTCGGGAAAATGTTTCTCGGCTGGATTGGTGCCTTTCTAGGACAATTACTCTTTGGTTCTTGGGGACCAAGCCTAAGCGGTACAGCCATTATCCCATCAGTTCTCGGTGCCATGATTTTACTAGCCATCTTCTGGGAAAGAGGAAGCTAAGTTTCGCTTTAGAAGGCAGATTAACTCTAAAGAATAAGAGAGAGGCTGGGACAAAAGTCCTAGCCTCTCAATTGTCTTTGGATTGTCGATCAAGACGCAGTGGTTGAGTGGCCTCTACTACGCTGATTTCATCAGCTTTTACAGCCCTACTCAACTGTGCGGAGGTGGGACGACGAAATCGAATTCTAACGAATTACCGATTTCTGTCCCACTCTCTCTTTTTAGGTCGCTAGATAAAGTCATTTGAAAGCATTCATCTAAGCTTAGCCACAGAGCTTTCAGTGACTGGTTCTTTTTATATTGCCTCAAGTATGGTACAATAAAAGCATGAGAATTCAACAATTACACTATATTATCAAAATTGTAGAGACAGGTTCGATGAATGAAGCTGCCAAGCAACTCTTCATTACGCAGCCTAGTCTATCAAATGCAGTTCGTGACCTAGAAAATGAGATGGGAATTGAGATTTTTATTCGAAATCCTAAGGGAATCACCCTCACACGTGATGGAATGGAATTTCTATCTTATGCTCGTCAGGTTGTTGAGCAAACTCAACTTCTAGAAGAACGCTATAAAAATCCGATCGCTCATCGCGAGCTTTTTAGTGTGTCTTCGCAACACTATGCTTTTGTGGTCAATGCTTTTGTTTCCTTGCTCAAGAAGAGCGATATGGAAAAGTACGAGCTTTTTTTGCGTGAAACCAGAACCTGGGAAATCATTGACGACGTCAAGAACTTCCGCAGTGAAGTCGGAGTCCTCTTTTTAAATAGCTATAACCGAGATGTTCTTTCGAAGATGTTGGATGACAATCATCTGGTTGCCCATCACCTCTTTACAGCACAACCCCATATCTTTGTCAGCAAGTCCAACCCACTTGCCCAAAAAGAAAAGGTGCAGTTGGCAGACCTAGAAGACTTCCCATACTTGAGCTATGACCAAGGAACCCATAATTCCTTCTATTTCTCAGAAGAGATTTTGTCACAGGAACACCACAAGAAATCCATCGTGGTTAGTGACCGTGCGACCTTGTTCAATCTCTTGATTGGTTTGGACGGTTATACCATCGCGACAGGTATCCTCAATAGTAATCTCAACGGAGACAATATCGTCTCTATTCCACTTGATATTGATGATCCCATTGAGCTGGTTTATATCCAGCATGAGAAAACAAGCTTGTCTAAGATGGGTGAACGTTTCATCGAGTATTTGCTTGAAGAAGTTCGTTTTGATAGCTAATCATAAGTACATTAGAAAAGAAAAGGAAATATGACAACAATGAATACCAATGATTTTGATTTTCACTTGCCAGAGGAATTGATTGCACAAACTCCTTTGGAAAAGCGTGATGCCTCTAAGCTTTTGATGGTCAATCGCCAGACTGGGGAATTTCAAGATCGCCATTTTCACTCCATTATTGAAATGCTAGAGCCAGGTGATGCTCTGGTTATGAATGATACACGTGTTCTGCCAGCGCGACTTCATGGTCAAAAGGAAGAAACAGGGGGCCACGTTGAACTCTTGCTTTTGAAAAATACAGCTGGAGACGAATGGGAAGTCTTGGCAAAACCTGCTAAACGTCTCAAGGTCGGTGCCCGTGTTGTCTTTGGTGATGGTCGCCTAAGCGCAGTCGTGACCGAGGAATTAACCCATGGAGGCCGTATTGTCCGTTTTGAGTATGAAGGGATTTTCCTAGAAGTGCTTGAAAGCCTGGGAGAAATGCCGCTTCCTCCTTATATCCACGAAAAGTTGGATGACCGTGAACGGTACCAAACAGTCTATGCCAAGGAAAGTGGTTCAGCTGCTGCTCCAACTGCAGGTCTGCATTTTACCAAAGAATTACTGGAAGAAATCCAGCAAAAAGGGGTTCACCTAGTTTACTTGACCTTGCATGTTGGACTTGGAACCTTTAGACCTGTTTCAGTAGATAATCTAGATGAACATGAGATGCACTCAGAGTTTTATCAATTGTCTGAAGAAGCTGCAGCGACCTTGCGTCAGGTCAAGGAAAATGGTGGCCGTGTCATTGCCGTGGGGACAACCTCTATCCGTACGCTAGAAACCATCGGAAGCAAGTTTGATGGTCAGATCCAAGCAGACTCTGGTTGGACCAATATCTTTATCAAGCCAGGTTATGACTGGAAGGTTGTGGATGCTTTTTCTACTAATTTCCATTTGCCGAAGTCTACCTTGGTCATGCTCGTTTCTGCCTTTGCAGGCCGTGAATTGGTTCTTGAAGCCTACCAGCATGCTATCGACCAAAAGTACCGTTTCTTTAGCTTTGGTGATGCCATGTTTATCTATTAAAAATAGAAGGGCTAATTCCTGATTGGATTAGCCTTTTTTGATGTCAAATAGCTATTGAATTATATGGAAATAAATGATACACTGAAAACTACAGGTTAGCCGTCAAAAATATATGTAATTTCAAGCTAGCTATTTTAGATGCAGATGAAACTGTATCATCATTTTAAAAGGAGATTATCATGAAAAAAACATTGCGCTACACCAGTCTTTCAGCTCTTGCCTTGTTAGCTGCGGTGACACTTGCTGCTTGTGGAGGAAATGCTGAAAAAACTACAGCATCTTCAAGTAAAGAGGCCTCATCCTCTAAAGTAACAAAGGAGTCATCAAGTAAAACAAAAGCTAGTCAAAAAGAGGAGCAGAAGTCTGAGACAAGTTCTTCAAGCGCTACAGCTACTCAAACTGAGACAAAGGCGGAAAATAAAAAAGATTATTCTAAATTCCTTGGGACTTGGGAGAATTATGCTGGAACAACTGCTACAGTAACAGCGGATGGAATCGTGACCATTCAAAGCTCAAAAGGCACCTTTAAATATGAGATGGACAAAGTAGAGGAGAAGGACGGTTACTATTTGACAGGAATTCATCTTGTTGGTGGTGGAGAAGGTGCACGCCTTATCTTTACCCCAGCAGGCGTAGCAAATGAATTAACTGGTACGGATGGTAGCCAAGACGTCTTGGCAATCGGCCAATCACCAAGTGACAAAGATAGTCATTTTTATCGTAATTAAGAGTGAAAAGAAGAAGTGAGCCAAATCGATGGCTCACTTTTTGAGTGGTGAAAAGTATGGATGAGATTGATTTGATAAGAAAAAAAGCCTTGATTCCAAGGCTTTTTCCTGTTGTTTAGATGCCCCCTGCATGAATTTGTAAGAACTTTTCATATTAAAAATAAACAAAAATGTTGAAATATAGCTGATTTTAGGGAAATACTTTTAGGTATTTTCAATGTCAGGATTTAAAAATGGGGCAAAAGTGGGGCAAAAACAAATTAACGAAAAAAATATCGAGTTCGTGCATCAAGTAAATGATAAATTGCAAGAATAAGTGCAACATTTACTCGAACTCATCCTCTAGAGCTTCACTAGCAGTTCTGTAAGCTAAACATTTTCGTGGTCGGTGATTGATATCATATAAAGCCTTGGTTCCCAAAGCTTTTTTATGTTATAAACTCATTAAAAGAACCCCCAGTTAGATTTGGAATATTTTTTATTCTGTGTCATATAAAAATAAATAGAATGAATAGCTATAGCTAGAGCTAAAATGGTTGTTATACTCACTACTATTATAGGATTAGAAGCAAAGATTAAAGAGAGAATCAAGGCAGCCAGATAGAGTGTAGCTTGGACACAGTAGTAACTTTTCGAATAGCGAAGATAGTGTTTGTTATGGGGCCCATTTACTAGGACAGCAGCTTGAAAGAGGCCAAATCCGATATAAGAGAAGCTGGTTGCAAAGAGACGATTAGCTTCAGGATTCTGAAGAAATCCCATCGATACAGTCATCATCATAAGTCCAATGAAAATAGGATAGTGACTGTAAATTAGAAATAGCCCCTTTTGATTAGATTTTTCATCAATAGCATGGTCGAATTGACCAAAATAAAACAAGAACAGAGAAATCATAATAATGAAATAAAGAACCGAATAAATCGAGAAATTCTCGATTGTAAAGAAGTTAGCTAGCTCCGTAATCATCTCTCCAAACATAATAATGACAAGAAGGGAGATGCGCTCGATTAAATGGGGGAGATTTACCTGGAAATGCTCATCTTTACTAATCGAGGTAATTGGCGTAATAAATGTTAGCAGAATACTAGCATAAAGGATATAGACTCCAATGTAAATAGGAAGAAGAGCTGCTAGATAGATTTCTAAACTTCGTAGACCTGTTATCCATAGAAAACCTTTGATACTTTCCCTATGAACATTATCGGTTGATTTTTTAAAAAACTCAACCAAATATTGAAAAAATAAGGTAAGGGTTAATGTACCAATAGCCCAACAGACATAATGAAAATATTGTTGCCAATCAGGTCCAATCATATTGGCTATAAAGAGTAAAATTCCCATTTTGATAAACATGATTACTATGTTAAATAAAGAGTTCTTTCCATAGCGATTGGTATAATCGGTTTGAATCATCCAGGAATCGATGAGAAGCAAGACAGACATGAAAAAATCAAGCAAAGAATTCCAAGTCAAAATACCGTTATGAAGATGGTCAATTAAAGTAGTTACTTTTGAAATTGCAAAAACAAAAACTAAGTCATAAAAAAGTTCTGAAAATTCTACACGTTTATGTTTAATAAGAGTTGTCATCTTAAGTCCTTTCTATTCTAGAAGTACAATTTATTATAACAGAAAATGGTAATGAAAGAAAAGGATATGCTTAAATAATTTCATGTGGCGCGAATTGTCAAAACCCTAACTTCTTTTGTCAGTTACTTGTCGGTTTCTGTTTTGTATAATAATCTCACAAATCAAATGAAATAAAGAGGAAATCATTATGTCAAATGATAAATTGTAAAATATAGTGCAAGAAAAAAACTCATAGCGTTTCATTGGTGTAAACTGTAAGTAACCACACAAACAGAACCCGAGGAAAAACTATGAGCTACTCCCATCTTACCATAACCGACCGAATAAAGATAGAAACTTACTTAGAATTAGGTTTGAAAACTTGCCAAATTGCAAATAAACTTGGCGTCCATAAGTCTACTATTTCAAGAGAGTTAAGACGATGCCAAAATGGTTATTCCGTAGCCTTAGCACAGGAACAATACGACCACAGGGTTAAGAAAAATGTCGGAAGTCTCGTTTGACACCAAAGTTGAAAAAGGAATTTGAGGACGGTTTAAAATCCTATTAAAAATTAACTGTGTCAGGATCATCCTGAGTTTTGATGCCTTGAATCTTATCCAAGACTGCCATATCTTCCTCTGATAAGTCGAAGTCGAAGATATCCAAGTTACTTTTTATATTTTTAGGTGTCACAGACTTAGGTAGTGGCAAGAAACCTTTTTGAAGGCTCCAACGCAGAGCAACTTGTGCTACAGATTTACCGTTACGTTCAGCCACTGCTTCAACATCTTCATTTCCAAAAATGCTACCTGTACCTAGTGGACTATAGGCTTCAAGAAGGATATCGCGCTCTTGGCAATAGGCAACTAAGTCTTTTTGGTCACAACCTGGAGCCAAGAGGATTTGATTGACATGTGGCACAATTTCAGCTGTTTCAAGAAGAGCTTCTAGGTGATGTTGCATAAAGTTAGACACACCGATAGCACGCACCTTACCTTCTTTGTAGGCTTCTTCCATTGCCTTCCAAGCGCCTGCATTACCAGACTTCCAAGCATCATTCTCACGAAGCGCCTTTGGATTAGGCCAATGGATAAGCAAAAGATCCAAATAATCCACACCTAATCTTTCGAGAGATTCATCGATAGAAGTCTTAGCCAAATCGTAATCGTGCTTATCATTCCAAAGTTTGGTAGTTAGGAAAATATCCTCACGTGCCAAATTACTATCAGCAATCGCCTTACCTACAGAAACTTCGTTACCGTAAATTTGTGCGGTATCAATATGTGTGTAACCCGCCTTAAGTGCGAAGCTAACGCTGTTATAGGCTTCTTCGCCTTCAGCAATTTGCCAAGTTCCAAAACCAATTTTAGGAATAGCAACCCCATTTGCAAGCGTATATGTTTCCATGATTTTCACCTTTTCTTTTTTTTAATAGTACTATCTTAAAAAAGATAAGGCAAAAATGCAAAGATTTGCTACGGCTATTATTATGAATAGTTCCTTACTTCTTTTTCCGCTGTTCGTAACAGCTTTTGGAGATATTATTACTTGGGAAGAGAATGAATTTGTTGGTATTGTAAAATATAATCTTCAAAACTGCGACATTATTATCAAGAGCTTGAAATATTTTCTTCAGTATTTAGATAACTCATATGTGACTGATAACTTTGAACTGGATTTATATAGACAGGCTGTGTTAAAACATGGTCCCTTGTCTTATAACCAATGTTTCGGTTTTGTTCCTTTACTAGCCTTGGGAGGCGTAAAAGATGTGGATCATATGGATAAGGTAAAAACCTTGGAACACATTTACCTCATGTACCAACTCACAGGCGGAGTGTTTGACGATTGATAAAAAAGAACCACCCTCGCGGTGGTTTTTTCGATGAAAACGAGATGTTAGATAAATAGCGAGTCTTTGGATGAGACTCTCTAATTTGGTGAATATAAATTATTTGGTACAAAAAACAAAATGACAAGCAAAAAAGCCTTATAAATCAAGGCTTTTTCCTGTTGATTTAGATGCCCCCTGCAGGGCTCGAACCTGCGACCCATAGATTAAGAGTCTACTGCTCTACCAACTGAGCTAAGAAGGCAAATAAAAAGCTGTATTGGTGCCGAAACTTCACGGTTTGTATTGAACCCGCGCAATTAAGCAGGTGGGCAACTCGCTCTAACTGAAGCTGTTTCCGTGTGAGACGGCCTACATGCTGTTAGAAGACTTTTGTTTCCCTAATAATACAAAAAATAGTCGGTCAACACTTAAGTGTGAGGTCGTACACCACAGCGTTTCTATGTTTATATAATACCACTTTTTCAAAAAAAATCAAGGGGTAAATGTAATTATTTGGATAGGATTTCACAAATTTCGTAATTTATCTATGGTTTCCTTGCGTTGAGCTAGGGCTCGTTCGTATTTTCCGGTATCTTCTGGTGAGAAGTAGCTATGGTCGCGAATTTTTTCTGGTAAATAATCTTGCTTGACCCAGTGACCAGGATAACTATGTGGATAGAGGTAGTTTTGGGCGTTGCCTAATTCCTTGCTACCGCTATAATGGCCGTCCCGTAAATGACGTGGGATTGGTAAATGACCAGATGTTTTAAGGTCAGCCAGGGCCATATTCATAGCCACATAGGCTGAGTTGGACTTAGGTGAAAGCGCCAGGTCAATGACAACATTGGCAATGAGGATGCGAGCTTCGGGGAAGCCGATTCTCTGTGCAGCATCCAAAGCAGTTACGGTATGGATCTGGGCATCGGGATTAGCCAAGCCGATATCTTCATAAGCAATCACCGTCAAACGGCGTGCCAAACTAGGAAGGTCACCTGCTTCAATCAAGCGGGCAGCGTAGTGGAGACTGGCATCCACATCAGAGCCACGGATGGATTTCTGGAGAGCAGATAGAACATCGTAGTGTCCGTCTCCATCCTTGTCCATAGTGATGTAGCTTCTCTGAAGACTATTTTCCATGATGTCGAGCGTGATGTGGCGGACACCGTCATTATTTTCTGGGGTGGAGAGAACTGCTAAATCAAGCGAATTGAAGGCAGAACGGAGATCTCCATTGGTAGATGTTGCGATAAAATCAAGGGCATCATCATCTAACTCAACAGGGAAATCAAAGCCTCGTTCAGTGTCAGTCAGGGCTATTTGAATGGCTCCTTTAACATCTTGGTTAGACAAGGGTTCCAACTCAAAAATCTGAACGCGACTGCGGATGGCTGGAGTGACAGAAAAGAAAGGATTTTCAGTCGTCGCCCCAATCATGATGACCAGTCCGCTTTCTAGGAGTGGAAGGAGGAAGTCTTGTTTAGTCTTGTCAAGACGGTGAATCTCGTCTAGTAGCAGTACAAGGCCACCAGAGAATTTAGCTTCTTCAGCGATTTCTTGGAGACGTTTTTTACTATCAACAGTGGCATTGAAGGTCCGAAAAGCATACTTGGTCGTTCCAGCGATGGCTGAGGCAATACTGGTCTTACCAATTCCTGGAGGTCCATAGAGAATCATGGATGATAGACGATTTGCCTCCACCATGCGACGGATGATTTTTCCTGGTCCTACCAGATGCTCCTGACCGATGACCTGGTCGATGGTTTTGGGGCGCATACGAAGCGCGAGATTGTCTGGCATAGCAGTCCTTTCTAACATGGATTTTCTGATACTAATGTGGTAATATGGTAGTATCTATTTTAGCATATTTCCGAGTATTCGGGGCGATTTAAGAGTCGTATAGAAAGAGGACAAAATGGCAACATACGGATTTTTAGATGTTTTACAAGAAGAGTTGGAAAAGAACTTTCCCTTTGACTTTGAGATTAGCTGGGACAAGCGCAATCATGCGGTTGAAGTGAGTTTTCTGCTTGAGGCGCAAAATTCTGCAGGGGTGGAGATGTTAGATGAAGACGGAGAGGTTTCGTCAGATGATATCCTTTTTGAAGAAGCGGTACTTTTTTACAACCCTGCCAAGTCAATAGTTAATGAGGAAGACTATCTGGCAGTCATCCCTTATTTGCCGAAGAAAGGTTTTTCTCGTGAGTTTTTAGCTTATTTTGCGCTATTTCTTAAAGATACTGCAGATGTTGGACTAGATGCCCTCATGGACTTTTTGGAAGACCCAGAAGCAGAAGAATTCGTCATGGAATGGAACCAAGAAGTCTTTGAAGAAGGAAAAGTTGGATTGGAAGAAGGAGAATTTTACCCTTATCCGAGATATTAGGAGTCTAGCATGGAAGTAGAACTTACTGATTTTACGGGCTCTAAGATTGCCTTGATTTGTGGGGATAAGGTCTTGACTATCTTACGTGATGACAAGGACAATATCCCTTGGCCCAATATGTGGGAGTTACCAGGTGGTGGTCGTGAAGGGGACGAGAGCCCTTTTGAGTGCGCAGCGCGTGAAGTTTATGAGGAACTAGGCATTCATTTGACCGAAGATTGTCTACTTTGGAGCAAGGTCTATCCCAGCATGCTTTATGAAGGTCATCAGTCTGTCTTTATGGTTGGGCAGCTAAGTCAGGATCAGTTTGACAATATTACCTTTGGAGATGAAGGACAGGCCTACAAACTGATGCCCGTTGAGGAATTTCTCAATTCTAAACAGGCGGTACCTCAGCTCCAGGGGAGATTGAGGGATTATTTGGAGGAAAGATTATGATAAGACTTGAGAGAGCAGGAGCAGAAGATTTAGATACCATTATTGCCATTCAAAGAGCTAGCTTTAAGGCTGTTTATGACAAATACCAAGATGAATACGATCCTTATCTGGAGGACCGCGAAAAAATTAAGTGGAAACTAGACGAGCGTCCCAATAGCTATTACTACTTTGTAAAAGAAGATGAAGAGAAGATAGGCTTTCTACGAATTCATACCAATGACGAGTTAACGAAAGCTTGGTTGGGAACGGCAGCGATTTTGCCTCCGTATCAGGGAAAAGGGTATGGATCTGAGGGATTGCGCTTGCTAGAAGAGGAATTGTCAACCGTTAGACAGTGGGATTTGTGTACGGTATTACAGGATGCAGGCATGGTTGCCTTCTACGAGAAGAATGGCTACCAACAAACCCATATCGAGCCTGAAAAAGAAGGCATGGATATGGTCTACATGAAAAAATTGATAGAGAAATAGAAAGGAAGGTTCGGTTAAATTTCTAAACTGAACCCGCCCTAAACACTGTGCCAAAAAGATAAACATCTCTTAGACACAAGCGTCTTCAGAGAGTTTCCTATTTTGGCTTTGTGTTTTACGGGCTTGGTATCTTAATGATGGAAACATGGCAAGAGTTAAAAGTTACAGTGAAGCGTGAGGGGGAGGAGCTGGTCTCTAATCTCTTGATTGAGTTGGGAGCGCAGGGTGTTGCGATTGAAGACAGCATGGACTATGTGGGGAATGTGGATCATTTTGGAGAGATTTTCCCTGAGGTCGAGCAACAAGAAGAAATCGTGGTAACAGCCTACTACCCTGATACGATTGATATAGCAGCGGTTGAAGCAGATTTGCAGGCTCGCCTGGCAGAATTGACAGACTTTATGGATCTGGGTGAGGTCAAGATGGGAATGACAGCCTTGGCTGAGGAAGACTGGGCCGACAACTGGAAGAAGTATTATGAACCAGCTCGCATCACCCATGACCTGACCATCGTACCGTCATGGACGGACTATGAGGCAACAGCGGGAGAAAAAATTATCAAGCTAGATCCAGGCATGGCTTTTGGGACAGGAACCCATCCGACGACCAAGATGAGTCTCTTTGCCTTGGAGCAGGTTCTTCGTGGTGGCGAAACAGTGCTAGATGTAGGGACTGGTTCAGGGGTTCTTTCTATTGCAAGCTCTCTTCTGGGTGCAAAGGAGATTTTCGCCTATGACTTGGATGATGTGGCGGTTCGCGTCGCTCAGGAAAATATTGAGCTCAATCCTGGCATGGAAAACATCCATGTAGCCCCAGGTGATTTGCTGAAAGGTGTGGAGATTGAAGCTGACGTTATCGTGGCCAATATTTTGGCGGATATCCTCATTCATCTGACGGATGATGCTTTTCGCTTGGTCAAGGATGAAGGCTACCTGATCATGAGTGGGATTATCAAGGACAAGTGGGACATGGTGCGTGAGTCGGCTGAGTCAGCTGGATTTTTCCTTGAAACCCACATAATTCAAGGGGAATGGAATGCCTGCGTCTTTAAGAAGACCAAGGATGTCTCTGGAGTGATTGGAGGCTAGCATGCAACAGTATTTTGTAAAAGGTCTTGCCACATCACTAGTCACCATCGAGGACAAGGAAACCAGCAAGCACATGTTTCAGGTTATGCGCCTGAAGGAGGATGACGAAGTTACTCTAGTCTTTGATGATGGCATTAAGCGCTTGGCGCGTGTGGTCAATGTGGAGGCGCGTCAGTTTGAGTTGGTTGAGGAATTGGATGACAATGTGGAACTGCCAGTCCAAGTGACCATCGCATCAGGCTTTCCCAAGGGAGATAAGCTGGAGTTTATCACTCAGAAAGTGACTGAGCTAGGTGCTAGCCAGATATGGGCTTTCCCTGCTGAATGGTCCGTTGCCAAGTGGGACGGGAAAAAATTGGGCAAAAAGGTCGAGAAACTAGAAAAAATTGCCCTTGGAGCAGCCGAGCAAAGCAAGCGGAATTCGGTCCCAAGTATTACCCTATTTGAGAAAAAGGCAGACTTTCTAGCCCAACTTGACCAGTTTGACCGCATCGTGGTGGCCTATGAAGAGTCGGCTAAAGAAGGAGAGGCAGCTGCCTTCATCCAAGCTGTTGCTGGACTAGAAAAAGGAGCAAAACTGCTCTTTATCTTTGGACCAGAAGGTGGTCTTTCACCTGCAGAAATCGAAAGTTTTGAAGCCAAAGGAGCGATCCTTGCAGGACTTGGGCCTCGGATATTGCGAGCAGAAACAGCGCCGCTTTATGCCTTATCAGCCATCAGTGTTTTATTAGAATTAGAGAAATAAGAGGAAGAAGATGGAACAAAAACACCGTTCAGAATTTCCTGAAAAGGAACTTTGGGACTTAACAGCCCTATACCAAGACCGTGAGGATTTCTTGCGTGCCATTGAAAAGGCGAGTGAAGACATCAATCAATTTAGTCGAAATTACAAGGGCAATCTTCACACTTTTGAGGATTTTGAAAAGGCCTTTGCAGAATTGGAACAAATCTACATTCAGATGAGTCATATCGGCAATTACAGCTTTATGCCTCAGACGACAGATTATAGCAATGAAGAGTTTGCTAATATCGCCCAGGCTGGGATGGAGTTTGAGACAGATGCCAGTGTCGCCTTAACCTTCTTTGATGACGCCTTGGTAGAAGCAGATGAAGAAATCTTGGACCGTTTGGGTGAATTGCCACACTTGACGTCGGCTATTCGTCAGGCCAAAATCAAAAAAGCCCACTATCTTGGTGCTGATGTGGAGAAGGCTTTGACCAATCTCGGTGAAGTTTTCTATAGTCCTCAGGATATCTATACTAAAATGCGAGCTGGGGACTTTGAAATGGCTGACTTTGAAGCCCATGGCAAGACCTACAAAAACAGCTTTGTAACCTATGAAAATTTCTACCAAAATCATGAGGATGCTGAAGTCCGTGAGAAATCCTTCCGTTCCTTCTCAGAAGGACTACGCAAGCACCAAAATACGGCTGCAGCAGCCTATCTTGCTCAGGTCAAATCTGAGAAATTGTTGGCAGATATGAAGGGATATGACTCAGTATTTGACTATCTTTTAGCTGAGCAAGAAGTAGATCGTTCCATGTTTGATCGTCAGATTGATCTCATCATGAAGGACTTTGCGCCAGTTGCTCAGCGATATCTCAAGCATGTTGCCAAGGTCAATGGTCTTGAGAAGATGACCTTTGCCGACTGGAAATTGGATTTGGATAGTGCGTTGAATCCAGAGGTTAGCATTGATGATGCCTATGATTTGGTCATGAAGTCGGTAGAACCTTTGGGTCAAGAATACAGTCAAGAAGTTGCTCGCTATCAAGAAGAACGCTGGGTGGACTTTGCTGCTAATAGTGGTAAGGATTCTGGTGGGTATGCAGCTGATCCCTACCGTGTGCATCCATATGTCCTCATGAGCTGGACAGGGCGTTTGAGCGATGTTTATACCTTGATTCATGAAATCGGGCATTCTGGTCAATTCATCTTTTCAGATAATCACCAAAGTTACTTCAATGCTCACATGTCTACCTACTATGTCGAAGCACCGTCAACCTTCAATGAATTGCTTTTAAGTGATTACTTGGAACACCAGTCTGATGATCCACGTCAGAAACGATTTGCTCTTGCTCACCGCTTGACAGATACCTACTTCCATAACTTTATCACCCACCTCTTGGAAGCAGCCTTCCAACGTAAGGTTTATACACTGATTGAAGAAGGGGAGACCTTTGGAGCAAGTAAACTCAATAGCATTATGAAGGAAGTCTTGACAGACTTCTGGGGAGATGCTATTGAAATTGATGACGATGCGGCCTTGACTTGGATGCGCCAAGCTCACTATTACATGGGCTTATATAGCTACACTTACTCAGCTGGACTTGTTATCTCGACAGCTGGTTACCTTCATCTGAAAAACTCTGAGACTGGATCTGAAGACTGGCTCAATCTCCTCAAATCTGGTGGTAGCAAGACACCACTTGAGTCAGCTATGATTATCGGAGCAGATATCTCTACAGATAAACCACTCCGTGATACCATCCAATTCTTGTCTGACACAGTTGATCAGATCATCGCCTACAGTGCCCAGTTGGGAGAGTAGGGGAATAGAAAGGCTGTTTTAGAATAATGCTCCTGGGTTTGTATTGGACTAGCTGTAGCTATTTTCAAAAACGCCGTTGAAGGTCGTGATGTTAAATTTGAACTTGCTGTAGAGCTGCTACTGATAGTTATTTACTTCATTTTAGACCAGTTATCCCAGATTCTATTTCCTTAAGAATTTAATATAAAGTCATCTGCGGATGATTTTTTGACAACTCATAAAAAGAGGTGGGCAGATGTATCCAGAATTGAAAAGAAAAGTAGTAGAAGAAGAACCGAGCTATCATCAAGAAGAAATCCTGTGGTTGCTTGAGCACTTAGGGGATACTAGTCCAGAGATTCGCGATGAATTGGTTTTTACCAGTTTGGCTAGGGGGATTCAAGAAGAGTTATTTACCAAGG
Organism: Streptococcus sp. DTU_2020_1001019_1_SI_AUS_MUR_006; assembly: GCF_032340315.1. Lineage (NCBI taxonomy): Bacteria > Bacillati > Bacillota > Bacilli > Lactobacillales > Streptococcaceae > Streptococcus > Streptococcus sp. DTU_2020_1001019_1_SI_AUS_MUR_006. Next base: position 729,552 of record NZ_CP135436.1, read on the forward strand.
AGCAATTTCAGTTGATCGCTGCTGTGATTGTTTCTGATGGTGGACTAGATAAAGAGCTTGATAAGACAGGAGTTTCAACGCTTGAACGTTTATTGATGTGTGATAAAGAAGCAATAGAAGTGTAAAAAATTTTGCCGTTCCTATCCGGCACTTGCGCATTGTGTCGGATAGGTCGGGCGGTTATTCGGGCAAGTCCACCTTGCCAACAAAAGAATAATAAATCTCAATGTCCTGTCTGCGGGTCTTGTTCTCGTCATAGCTGCACTCATGCACAACAATTTTCTCTACAAACTCCCGCAGCAGAGTAGGGGTAAGTTCTTCAAAGCTGGTATGCCGCCGGACAACATTCATAAACTTTTCTGCGTTCACGGTGGCTTCCTGTGCTTTGGAAAGCTCCGCTTGGATAGCGGCGGCTCTTTCTTTCAGTTCCCGTTGCTCTGCTTCATAGTCTGCCGACAGCTCTGTGAAACGCTCGTCTGATATGCGCCCGGTCACGCTGTCCTCATACAGCCGCTTGAAGATAGCGGATAACTCGGCTATTCGTTTCTCGGCGGCTTCCAGTTCCTTTTTCTTGGCGGCGTTCCTGCGCTTGCCCCCGTCCTCGTTCTGCTCAATCAAGAGCTTCATAAACCGGGCTTCATGCTTTGCCGCATAGCTTGTCACTTTTCGCAGATTGGAGAGTACGCCAGCGGTCAAGAGGTCGGTGCGGATAAAGTGCGCCGTACAGTCATGGGTGCGTTTCTTGTAGTTACCGCAGATATAACAGTCCTGCTTGCGCTTGTCCGTCTGGTATCGCTGCTGATACATGACACTGCCGCAGTCCGCACAGAACAGTATGCCGGAGAACAAGCCCACTTCATCATAGCGGTTGGGGCGTTTGCGCTGCTTGCGAAGTTCCTGCACCCGTTCCCATGTCTGGGTGTCTATGATAGGCTCGTGGTGGTTCTCGAAAATCACTTGCTTTTCCAGGGGATTTTCTACACTGTGCTTGACTTTGTAAGAGAGCTTTTCTGTCTTGAAGTTTACCAGACAGCCTGTGTATTCCCGGTTTTCAAGGATATGCACAACGGTATTGGTCGCCCACTTGCACTCATAGCCGGGGTGGTAGCGGCGGGTGCTGCCCGTCCTGCGGTATTCCAGCGTTCCCGGCGTGGGGATTTGCTGCTCTGTGAGCATACGGGCTATCTTGGTCGGACCATTCCCGGCAAGGCAGAAATTGTATATCTGCTTGACTACGGGTGCAGCTTCCTCGTCAATGATGAAATTTTCGTCCTCGTCCATGAGGTAGCCATACACAGGCTTGCTTGTGATAGGCTTGCCACTCATGCCTTTTGAGCGTTTCACTGCTTTGATTTTCTTGCTCGTATCTCTCACCAGCCATTCGTTAAAGATATTCCGCAGCGGGGCAAAATCATTGTCGCCCTGTGCGCTGTCCACTCCGTCATTGATAGCGATGAAGCGGACACCTTTCTGTGGGAAAATCATTTCCGTGTACATTCCCACTTGCAGGTAGTTTCGCCCTAACCTCGACATATCCTTTACGATAACTGTCCCGACTTTTCCGGCTTCAATGTCCGCAAGCATGGCTTGAAAACCGGGTCTTTGAAAGTTCGCACCAGAATAACCGTCGTCCGTGTACCAGCGCAGATTGGAAAAGCCGTTCTGCTTTGCATAGGTTTCAAGGATACGCTTCTGATTGGAAATGGAATTGCTCTCGCCCTGCAGCTCGTCCTCATGGGAAAGTCTTGGGTAAAGGGCGGTAATTGGTTGTTGGTTGGTCTGTCTTAACATAAAATCCTCCGTTTCCGACAGCCAGCCCCACTATTCCGTACCTTGATTGTACCACATGGGGCGGCTGTCTGTATAGGGTTTTCGCTTCTTTATAGCTTGTAATAATGACGATTTTTTCTTTTAAGGTTTGTCGCTCAATGATATTTCAAAAAACAAAATGTCAAAAACTCTTGACATTTTGCAACTGTTCTGATATTATCAAAGTGTCAAAAGTATTTGACATTTGATTCTAAACAAATCTTGAAAGGAGCGAAGTATTATGCCAGTAGGTGCAATGATTTTTTTAGGAGTTGTTTTGGCTGTGTTTACAGTTTTAGACATTTTTATGTTGGTAACACTTCTAAAACCGGGAGATGAACGCAATCAAATTATCGTATGGAAAGCCAGTTCCTTTACTCTGTTAGGCGTGGTTGGAGCAAATATTTTAACTGTCATTGAAAAGTTTGTAACTGCACAACCTCTTACTCAAAATCCTTTTGTACAGTTGGAAGTTTTCGCTATTATGTATTTTGTTTCCCTCATGTATTACAAGAGAAAGCATAGTGGTTGATATGGAAAATATAATCCGAAATAAACGAAAAGAATTAGGCTTATCACAAGAGGAATTAGCTAAAAAATGCGGCGTTTCCCGTCAAACGGTCAATGCAATAGAAAATAACAAGTATGACCCAACACTTGCTTTAGCCTTTTGTCTTGCCAAAGAATTACAAATAACTGTTGACGAATTATTCATACCCTCATAATCCTTTGTTGAAAAGCGGTCACGCCGGGAAGCATGACCGCTTTTCCATGTCATCACTTATGCGCTGAACGGTGGCGTATGTCCGGCAGCAGCTTCCGCTTCCAGCACTTTCATCATCTTGTCGGCTGCGGTGTCGGTTGCGCCCTGCTTGAAGAAGCCGGAAACGGTAAGGACGGAGTTGCCCATGCGGATTTCCGTTACACAGTCCGGGCGGCGGTCTGTTTTGGTGGTGCTTGTCTGTTTGGTTTCTGTCATAGGCTCTCCTTTCGCTGCTTCATCAGTTGCTTTAATCGTTCCAGCTTTTCCTGTGCGGTTTCCTTTCGGAAGTTGCTACCCGTGAAGCGGACGGGGGCGCACATGGAAGTCAGCCTGTCATAGATACGGGCGTGGGGCGTGTCCTGCGGGTGCTGCAATTCCTCCAGCGTGAGGTTGGTCGTGGCGATCAGCGGCTTGCCGCTTCGGTAACGGCTGTCAATCACGCTATAAACCTGTTCCAGCCCGTATTCTGTCCCTCGCTCCATACCGAAATCATCAAGTATCAGCAGGGGGTAGCTGCAAAGGCGGGAAATATACTCATTCCTGCCCTCAAAGCTGGCGGCAAGGTCATTGAGTATTGTTGCAAAGTTTGTCATGCAGACGGCAACCTCTTTTTCCATAAGGGCGTTGGCGATACAGGCGGCAAGGTAGCTTTTTCCTGTCCCCACGCCGCCCCAGAACAGGTAGCCGATATTTTCAGCCTGCATGGTTTCCCAGCTCTCCACATAAAAACGGGCGGTTGCGGTCTGCGGGTTTCTGCCGTTGTCATGCTCAAATGTCCAGTTCCGCATAGCAGGGTCGGTAAAGCCCCGGCGTTTCAAGTCCTCCACTGTTTCAAGGTGCTTCTGTCGGCTTTCAGCGGCTTCCCGTTTTTCACGGGCTGCCCGCTGGCAGTCGCACTCTGTCGGGTGTCGGTCATGCCCTAACCATTGGGCGGTTTCTTTTGAAAAATAGGCTTCTTTGGGCGTATGGCACTTGCCGCAGTATAAAAGCCCGTCCTCGCCTGTGTAGTCCTCCGCTTCGGCGGTAGTGGCTGTAATGTCCGTAATCATAGCTTCAATCCCGTTTCTCATAAGCTCTCGCCCTCCTTGCATGAATAATCGGGTATGCCCTGTTTCGGGGCAGCCTTGCCTTTGGCAGCGTCCTCCTGCGCCCACTTGTAAATGGTGGCTGCATGGCTGTGGTACTGCTTCCCGGTGGAAGCGATATGGCAGGAAAGCCGGTCAATATAATACTCCCACTTGTCGGGCAGCTCTGTTTTCAACCCGGAAAGCTCTGTATCGGTCAGTATCACATTGTTGTATCTGCCATAAGCGGCGGGGGCGGGGTGTCCCGTTTCTCCCTCTCTCTCTTTTTCTATCTTTATCTCTTTCTCTAACTCTATCTCTATCTCTGGTGGACGAATGTCGGACAAATGTCCGCCTTTTGTCCGGGACGGTAAAAGTGCCTTGTTTTCCAGCCTTGCAGCCCGTTTCCTTTCGGCTTCGGTAGAGGACTGTCCTATCATCAGTTCAATGTCGGTCATATAGAAAGCCCCGCTGTCAAGCTGCTCCACAAGCCCCAACTGCCGGAAAATCTCTAAAGCCCTCTCAACCGTCCCTATCTGGTGGCGGGTCAGTGTCGCTATCATCTGTGCTGTGTAGGGGATATGCTCGTCAAGCTGCAACTTCCCGCCGTTTTTCAGCGATTTTAAGTACAGCTTCAAGAGGATATTGGAATATAAAATTCCGTCTTTCATATCTTCCAGCAGCACAATGGAGTCGCTGTCAAAAAAGTTCTCTTTCAGCTTGAGGTAGTAATACTTGCGGTTATCTGCCATTGTCCCTGTCCTCCTTTTTCCGGCGTTTGGAGTAGTAGCGGGGGCAGAGTATGATAACCGCCCGGAAGCTCTGCTTGCAGCTATGGGTACAGCCCCGGCAGAGGTCGTTGTATGTGATACGGTCGCAGGTGGTATTTCCGACTTTTACTTGCCGCAGGAAAAAAGACCATTCCAGCCGCCGTTTCTTGCTCATTCTTGGCATGGGTGCGCTCCTTTCTGCCGTTTCCGCTGGTGTGGCGGTATCGGCGGTAATTCTGTATCATCTCGGTATCATTTTCGGGGTTTTTCTGCCCTGTAAGCCCGTTAAAAAATCCTTTGGTATTGCGGATAGGGTACGGGGCAGCCCCCTTGTTCTGTATGGGTTCGGGTACATTTTGGGGTGGTTTTTATCGCTCCTGTTCCTGCCTTTTCACAGGCTTGCGTTCCCGGCGTAAAATCTGGTCGATATTGCCCTTGACAGTCTGTAAGCGGCGGTATTCCTCCCGTTTTGCCCGGTAATCGTTGTAGCCGCTGTTTTTCTCTTGGATAAGGCTTTCAATCTCTGCTTGCAGGGCTTTATAGCTCGGCAGCTTGGAAATGCCGTTCTCCCTGAAATAACGGGCGGCTGCGTCTGCTATGATAAAGTCGCTTTCGTGCTTCTGACGGTAGGCTGCTTTTGCTTTGGCGTTTTTCTGCTGTTTCAGCCCGTCCCGGACAGGGCGGGTCTTGGAATAGGCAAGCACCTGCCGTTGCAGCTCCTTTTTCCCGTTCAGCGTCTTTTCCACCTGCTTCAGCTCTGTAAGGCTTTCCTGCATGGCGGCATAAGCGGCAGAACAGGCTTCGTCCAGTTCCTCCGGGGAAGAAAAGCCATACTGCTGATAGGCGGTAACGGTAGCTGCCATTTGCTTTAGGTTGTGCTTTGCCGCCCAGCGGTCATAGCCCACGCCCTTGCCCTCGGCTCGCTTGGCTTCCCGGTCAACCATGCGCTGCAAGGTGTTGTCTGCCGGGGTGGTTTTTGCGGCTTTTTCCTCCCGCAAGCGTTCCTTTTGGGTGTGTGGGTATTCGGGTATGTCTGTGGTCTGTTCGGCGGCTCTGTGGGCGTTCTGCGTGAGCAGGGCAAGGACAGCAGCCTTGTCAAAATCGTCCCCCAGCTTCCGGGCTGTGATAGGCTTTGTCCTGTCCGGCGTGAGGTAGGAAAGCCGCCCCCGGCTCTCCTTGACGGTCACGCCCTCCCGCAGCAAAAGGGAAGAAAACTCGTCAAAGCTGGTAGCTTGGGAAAGTGCCTGCCGTATCGTCCGGCGCAGCTTCGCCTTGTCCGTTTCAAACTTGGTGGGCTTGGTCGGCTGTCCTGCGGCTTCTCTGGCAGCGTTCTCTTTATCAAGGGCAAGCTGCCCTTTCTTTGCCGCCCAGTATTCCCGTTCCGTTATCCGTTCCTTGCTGCCGTTCAAAAGGTCGATTTGGTAAAGCCCCTCCCGGTGGCACATCTCCATGACTTCACTCTTGAAATATTCCATAGCGGCATTGGTGCAGCGGTGCTTGCAGCCCTCCCGTGTGTCGGCTGGTCTGTCCATGTAGGGCAGAAGCGGGACTTCATAAATCCGCAGGGAGTTGAGGACGATATGCACATGGATATTGCCGCTGTGGTTATGCCCGTCCGGGTGGGTGCATACAAGGGCTTGGTGTCCGGGGAAATGCTCGGCACAAAATTCCTCGCCCAATGCTTGCGCCCGGTCTACGGTCAAGCCGTTGTCTGTCCCGTCCCGTGGGTCAAAGCTGATGATATAGTGGTGGCTTTTCACATCTTCCCGTTTTTGGTTTTTCTCATAGCGGAGATTGGCTCGCATACAGGCAACAGCGAAATCCTCGCCCCCGCAGTTAAGGGAAGAAATGCGGTAATCCTCCCTCGGTATCAGCCGCCCGTTTTCATCAAGGGTGGGCTTCATGGTAAACTCGTCATGCTCAAATGTGAGGTAGGCTTCCGCTGCACCATAGTCGGCATTTTTAGAGCTGATATGTTTGAATGTTGCCAACAGCGTCACCCACTTTCTGCAAGACTTCAAACTTTAGGGCAGCAAGGTCGGAAACCGCCGCCCGTACCTCCCCGGCAAGCTGCGGGTAGGGGCTGTGCCACTCGTTCAGCGTCCGGGCTATCTGGTTTAAGTTGCCGCCGATCCTGCCGTATTCGGCGGTCAGCTTCCCGACAGCGGCAAGCAGCTCGTCGTTGACGGGGGAAACGGTTATGATGGGGCGTATGGCTGCCCCGGTTATGGCTTGCCGGATAAACTCGGCTTGGCTCATGTTGCAGGCAGAAAGCCTTTCCGCAAACTCGGCGTATTCTTCCTCGGTCATGCGTGTCTTGACTACCCGGCTGCGGTGCGGCGTGTTGTATCGTTTTCGCATGGTAAAACCTCCTTTCTGTGCGTGGTGTCCTCTCACTAATAGGAGAAAAACGGGGTGTGAAGCGGAACTGTTTTTGAAAAATCCGAAAAAATATTTTGAGGGATTTTTAAGCGGCGCAAGCCGCATAAGCAGGGTTTGGGGAAGGCACTCCCCAACAAGATTCCCGCAGGGGCAAAATGAGCGAAAAGCGAATTTTGGTACTGCGGTAGAATCTTGCTCTCCGTGACTGCAAACTTTCTCTCACTTCCGTCCGCCACTTTTTTGGAAAACTGCAACCACAAAAGTTTGTTTCTCTTTTTCTGCTACTACTAATCCTGTAAAGGGCATTCCTGCCCGCTTTCGCTAAAATGACACCGGACGCAGTGGTTTCTACCCGGTGTTGGAGAAATCCTTTCTCTTTGCCCTCTACTACGGGTAAATGCTCCAAATGCCAAACACCAGGGCAGAAAAATTCCCTCCTCGCTTACTACTACAACCGGCAGGGGGCAAAATGGCCGGGAGCGGAGCCGGACAACAAAAAAAGCAGTAAATCTTTTTCAAGACTTACTGCTTTCGCTGGCCGCGTCGGTGGCGGCTGGTATTCAGTTTTTATGACTTGTCCGGTGGTTCGTCAAGCCGGAACTTGAATTGACAGTCAATTAACCGCTGCTTTACATAGTCCTCCACCTCGGCGTTGACCTGCCCGTTCACTTTTGAGAAATAGCGGATATATCCGGCGTAGTGGAGCAGGACAGCGTTCACGGCTTCTGGGTCGCCCTCACGGGCTTTGAGGATTGTTTCATAGGGGAGAAGTCTACTCATACCGGCTCACCCCCATTTCTTCGCGTAGCCGCTGCAAGGCAAGCTGGATATGCCGCCCCGCTGTGCTGCGTGACCGGCCAATACACGCGCCGATCACGCGCTGCGGCTGGCGCAGAAAGTAATAGCGCAGGATTTCTTCCCGCGTCTGCTCCGGCAAAACAGAGATCGCGTCGGCAAGGGCGGCGTTGCAGAGCAGGACGGTCTGACCGCAGACGGTAAATGGGTATTCCTCGTCCGGCTCCGACGCGGCAAACTGGACAAACTTCTCGTTCATCAGATAGTCAAGGGAAACTTGCCGTTCCCATTGCCGTTTAAGCTTCAAAATCTTGTCCAAGGCGGCACAGCGGATAACAGTCTTGCAAAAGGCGTTGTACCTGCGCTGGATATATTCTTGATAGGCTATCTGGTCGGTCATGGAAATTCCCCTTTCTGAATAATAGTGCGGGGCGGTGGCACTTCTTGCTGTCGCCCCTTGATTGCCTACCAGCAAAGGCGGGCGGGGCTGTCAACGGCTGCGCATATGCGCCGTTCATCTTGACCGTTGACTGGCTCGGCTGGGTTTGCTATTTACCCGACAAACTTGAATTTATTTTAAGCTATCACGTTTTACCTTCTTAAGCCTTACTATCATTACCATAGGAATTTCTTTGTTGGTTTTAAAACATTCTTCATAAAATCCATCAATGACAAATCCAGCTCTAAAACAAAGGTTAAAAATATCTTGTATGGAACGATGATAATAAATCTGCTCTTTCGGTTGCCCTTCAATCGCTATATCATAGTAACTGTGCGGTGTCATATATTTTTCAGTCAACGTGACAAAACAAGGGTGTTGCGTTGCAAAGACAAAAATTCCGCTTTCCTGCAACAGTTCATAAACAGCCATAAGAAGTGGTTCAATATCCGTAATATCCATAATTGCCATATTAGAAACTGCTTTCGTAAAGGCTCGATTTCTTTTTAATTCTAATATACTTTTTCTATCGGTCGCATCCGCCACACAAAATTCAATTTGTTTTGCATATTGTGATTGCCGTCTTTTAGCCAATTCTATCATTTTTTTGCTGTAATCAAAAGCGACAACCGAAGCGCCTCTTTGTGCAAGATACGAAGAATAATTTCCATTGCCACACGCAATATCCAAAATGTAATCCGCAGGATTAGGAGATAGAAGTTCCGTTACTTTGGGACGCACTACCTCTCTGTGAAATTCATTAGATTCGTCACCCATTGCATTATCCCAAAATTGTGCGTTCTCCTCCCAGATTTTTTTACTTTCCTCTGTTCCCATGTTCTCTCCCACTCCCCAAATTTGCTTTTTTGCTTCCATTAAATCTTCCTTACTATATTCCATTGTTACCCTCCATAACTTCTGATTGTTGCCGTCTTGACGATTATGTATCTTTACATTACCTTCTGAAACATATGGCGCACCTTGTCCAGGCGGCTGTTTGGACGGCGGGGCTGGATGACCGGCTGACCGACAGCGGCCTGATATCCTTTCAGCTCTGTAAGGCATACGCTCCGCCCGTTGGTGTAAAAGGCCAGATCAGTACGGTATGCCTGTATACAGCGGGCGGGAATCTCGCCAGTAAAGACAACTTCATCCTTTTTTACCTGGGCCGTTTCGATGGTGGCACAGTATTTCGGTGCATCATGATAAGCCCTGGAAAGGTATTCCTGGGGCGCATAGAGGATGAAGGAGAGATAAGGTTCCAGCAGCTGCGTCCCCGATTCCTTCAATGCCTGTTCCAATACAATCGGGGCCAATGAGCGGAAGTCCGCCGGCGTGCTGACCGGACTGTAATAAAGCCCGTATTCAAAGCAAATCTTACAGTCCGTTACGTTCCAGCCGAACAAGCCCTGCTCCAGCCCGTAACGGATACCATCCCTGACAGCGTTTTGAAAACTCTGGTTCAAGTATCCCAGCGAAACCCGGCTCTCGTATTGTACACCGGAGCCAAGCGAGAGTGGTGTAACAGACAGTCCTATGGATGCCCAAAACGGGTTGGGCGGCACCTCGATATGGATGGTGTGGCTGGCTGCTTTGAGCGGCCGCTCCATATAAATGACGGAGGGTTCCTTTACCACTGTTTCAAGCTTGTATTTTTCCGACAGCAAAGCGGAAACAACCTCCAACTGCACCCGGCCCAAAAAAGAAAGAATGATCTCATGGGTGATGGAATCCACTTCGCAACGCAAAAGCGGGTCAGTATCCGCAAGTTGCGTAAGAGCGTCCAGCAGCCGTTCTCTTTGCGCTGCCGTTTTCGGCGCAATCGTCGTCCGCAGCATGGGGAGGGGGTCCTCGCGCCACCTTTTACGAGGGAGCCGGGTTTGGTCCCCTAATACATCGTTTAACCTCACGCTGTCGCTGGGAAGGATAACAATTTCACCCTGATAAGCGGTGTCTGTCCGAACAATTTCCCCTTTGGATGGAATACGCATCTCTGTGATTTTCAGCTTTTCTCTCCCGGCCAGGGCCACCGTATCCCGCAGGCGCAGCGTTCCGCTGTATAACCGTAGATAGACACGCCGCTGGCCGCAATCGGTGTACTCAACCTTGAAAACGCTGCCGCATAGGGCGGCGCCCCCCTGTTCCCCAATCGGTTGGAACAGCCCTGTCACCGCATCCATCAACGGTTGAATGCCAAGGCCATTTTTGGCGCTGCCATGATAGACTGGGAACAGGGAGGCGTCTTGAACCCGCTGCTGTTCCTCCCGCGCAAGTTTTTCCCGGCTGATTGGTTCTCCTGCGATATACTTTTCCAATAATTCATCGTTATTTTCGATGACCGCATCCCATGCTTCTATGTCGGTATTTTCCTCCAGGACTATTTCCGGGGACAGCGACACCGTCTGCTTGATGATAATATCGGCGGAGAGCTTATCCCGAACAGACTGAACCACGCTCTGCAAATCAACGCCAGCCTGGTCGATCTTGTTGATAAAGATAACGGTGGGAATGTTCATTTTCCGCAGGGCATGGAACAGAATACGGGTCTGGGCCTGCACGCCATCTTTAGCGGAGATCACCAAGATGGCCCCATCTAAAACAGCCAAAGAGCGGTACACCTCCGCCAAAAAATCCATGTGGCCGGGCGTATCCACAATGTTAACTTTACATCTGTGCCACTGGAAGGAAGTGACTGCCGCTTGAATGGTAATCCCACGCTGCCGCTCCAAAAACATGGTGTCCGTCCTCGTTGTCCCTTTTTCGACGCTCCCCGGTTCTGAAATGGCTCCGCTGGCATATAGCAGGCTCTCCGTCAAGGTCGTCTTTCCAGCGTCTACATGGGCAAGAATTCCAATATTGATTATTTTCATGTGATTGTCCTCCCTTTACAGCCCCAAAGGGCATAAAAATCCCCAGCAGTAAAATACTTTTACCACTGGGGATTATAAGTTGCGGACATACACATATACAGCATACACCTGTTTGTGATTGCTGTTTTTGGGGATATGTCAAAATTGATAAGGCAAAAGTATTCTTAAATTGGGTACAAAAAACTAAGCCCCTACAAAAGGAGCTATCATAATCCTTTGTTCCCACTATTTGATTATAGTTTTATTTAAGAATACCTTGCCGCATATTTTTTACTCCTTTTCTGGATTAAATCATTGTATCACATCAGTTTTAGGAAAGCAAGTACCTAAAAGAAATTTTTCTTCCCCTTATATGTAACAATCATACCGGCTTCCTAGCGTTCAGAATGTTTTCTGCTGTCTGCTGTGGTGTTTGGTTGGAATTGTCCAACCAAAAGCCGATCCGTGGTGTTGTCTGCATTTTACTAAATACAAATTCAATGTATACAGAAAGATATAAGGAGTGGGAGGGATTCCGCCGTAGTTGGCATTGTAGGAAAATCCAAAAGTTTAGATTTTCCCACAATGCTTATCTTTTGGTCTTTGGTTCGGAATAGTGTAGTGCTGGCGGTCTATCTCTTGTTTTCGGTTGCTTGCTTCCTTACCGTACATGAGCATTCTTTTAGGGCACTTATTTATGCCAATCTCTTATCTGCCGATGGCAATGAACAGTCTCTTTTTTATCGAGAGCTTAAAACTGATATCAGAAATACGTTGCTCGATCAAGGGTTGCATTACCTTGAAAAAGAAGAGGATACGACAGGTTTTTCAAGTCAATATGGTTGGGTGCATGCTTTTGCTCATGGGGCTGATCTTTTGACTGAAGTTGTTTGTCATCCAGACTTTTCTAAAAATAGAGTTCATGAAGTATTTGACATACTTGGCCAACTATTTAAAAGAATTTCGGTTCGATTTATAGATGATGAGGACTGGCGCTTGGCCAGAGTCCTTTACGAACCTATTTTGCAAGGCAAGGTGGAGCAAGCGACACTGGCTTCTTGGATAAAATCACTTGATTTCCCGATAGAAGAGAGGGAAGATTTTTATAAATTTTCCAATTTCAGATCCTGTCTCTTAGAAGTCTATGTTCAACTCGACCAGAGAAATAATTTACAAGATGACTTGAAAGAAGCTATTCAATCTTTTCAATATTAGATTTCGACTATTAAATGTGAAAACTTACACAAAATTTGCAAGCACATTTCTTGAAACCCTTTCCTTCTTCTGATAGACTAATACATAGTTTGAAAAAAGGAGATTTAACATGAAAAAATTTGTTGCTGAATTAATCGGTACTTTTATGCTTGTGTTCATCGGAACAGGAGCTGTTGTTTTTGGAAATGGTGTTGAAGGACTTGGACACCTTGGGATTGCTCTTGCTTTTGGTTTGGCAATCGTAGTCGCAGCCTTCTCAATCGGAACTGTTTCAGGTGCTCACTTGAACCCAGCTGTTTCTATCGCTATGTTTGTTAACAAACGTTTGTCATCTTCAGAGCTTGTAAACTACATCCTCGGTCAAGTGGTTGGTGCTTTCCTTGCATCAGGATCTGTATTGTTCCTCTTGGCAAATTCAGGTATGTCAACTGCAAGTCTTGGTGAAAATGCCTTGGCAAACGGTGTAACTGTCTTTGGTGGTTTCTTGTTTGAAACAATTGCAACTTTCTTGTTTGTTTTGGTCATCATGACTGTAACTTCAGCAAGTAAAGGTAATGGCGCAATTGCTGGTTTGGTCATCGGTTTGTCATTGACAGCTTTGATTCTAGCTGGCTTGAACATTACTGGGCTTTCAGTAAACCCAGCTCGTAGCTTGGCTCCTGCTGTCTTGGTAGGTGGCGCAGCCCTTCAACAAGTTTGGATTTTCATCCTTGCACCAATCGTTGGTGGAGTTCTTGCAGCTCTTGTTGCTAAAAATTTCCTTGGAACTGAAGAATAATTGAAACTCAAAAAGCCTTGCTCCTCAGCTTGAGGAACAGGGCTTTTTCGTATTATACTCTTCGAAAATCTCTTCAAACTACGTCAGCTTCCATCTGCAACCTCAAAACAGTGTTTTGAGCTGACTTCGTCAGTTTTATCTACAACCTCAAAGCAGTGCTTTGAGCAACCTGCGGCTAGCTTCTTAGTTTGCTCTTTGATTTTCATTGAGTATGAGTTTAGCGGTTGTCAATTTTCTCTGGATAAAGATCGTGTTGGAAGAGACGTTGTTCTGCCAATCCTTCATACTTGGTTCCAGGTCTACCGTAGTTGTAGTAAGGGTCAATTGAAATACCACCGCGAGGTGTAAATTTCCCCCAAACCTCTAAGTAGCGAGGATCTAGCAAGTTTACCAAGTCTTTCCCGATAGTGTTGATACAGTTTTCGTGAAAATCCCCATGATTTCGGTAGCTAAAGAGGTAGAGTTTGAGGGATTTTGACTCGACACAGAGCTTGTCAGGAATGTAGGAAATATAAATAGTCGCAAAGTCTGGCTGCGCAGTAATTGGGCACAGTGAGGTAAATTCAGGGCAGTTGAATTTGATGAAATAGTCATTTTCCACATGACGATTGTCAAAGGATTCGAGGACTTCGGGTTGATAGTCAAAGATGTAGGTAGTTTCTTTATTGCCAAGTAGGCTTAGGTTTTTCATTTCTTCTTGTTGTGACATGATTTTTTCTTTCTAATCTTAAACACCACGTTGGTTGTCGTAGAGGAGGGTATGGAGTTGTGGAAGGACGCGGACATTGCCCCAGCTATCATCAGCAGCGACGCGTTCCCAGAGTTCTTTGAGGCGGTCTAGTTGGTCTTGGACAATATTGCCTGTAGCCTTGGGCTCGGGATTTCCAGCCGATAAGAAGAGGACATCTGGTTGGTAGCGTTCTTGAATGCCTTTGGCAAAGGCTAGGTCTGCATCATCAAAGACAGGGATTTTAAAGGTGACTTTGTCAGGGTCTAATTGGGAAACGATAAAGTCCAAGGTTTCAAAGTTGACTTCCATCTTAGATGAAGGAGGTTTGGGACTCAAGGTGACATGGTCGATGTCTTTCAACCAATGTTGCCAGCGGGAGCCTTGGGTTTCAACGGCAAGAGTAACACCACGTTCCTTGAGCTTGGTGACTAACTCGGCCATATTGGCAGCTAGGATGGCTGGATTTCCCCCAGACAGGGTGACGTAGTCATAGCTTCCTAGTTTGTCTAATTCAGCGATGACTTCATCAGCTGTCATGCGAGTTGGTTTTTCAGAACCATCCCAAGTAAAGGCAGAGTCGCACCAGTCGCAGTGGTAGTCGCAACCAGCAGTGCGGACAAACATGGTTTTCTGGCCGATAGCACGACCTTCACCTTGAAAGGTTGGACCAAAAATTTCCAGAACTGGTAGTTTAAGTACACGTTCCCTAGTCATCTAACCACTCCCGTCTAAACTCCGCAAAGGCAGTCGGAGTTTCATAGAGACGAACGTATTCCAAACGAAGACCGTGCTCATCTGGCAACTCTTGATTCATGGTTTGGAAAATCCAGTAAACCATATTTTCAGCAGTTGTATTCATGTAGGGCAGGGTTTCATTGAGATAGCGATGATCCAAATGGGGTTCTAAGTAGTCCTTGTAGATTTGTTTGATATCCCCAAAATCATAGGTCATACCACGGTCATCTAAAAAACCACTGACAGCGATTTGCAGATGATAAGTGTGCCCATGTAGGGATTTGCATTTTCCTTCATAGTGAAAGAGGTGGTGGGCAGCGTCGAAGGTAAATTCTTTTGATACCAAGGTTCTGTGAGGATTGTAGACAAGGGACTCCCCAGTTTCTTGTTTGATTTCTTTGGGGGCAAAAAACATCAGGCCTCTCCTTTCTGAGAGAGATAAACCTCTAAACCATGTTGGCGTAGATGGCAGGCAGGACACTCCCCACAACCAGTACCGATAATGCCATTATAGCAGGTCAAGGTCTTTTCACGAACATAGTCAAAGGCACCGAGTTGGTCGGCTAATTCCCAAGTTTCAGCCTTGTCTAGCCACATGAGAGGCGTTTGGATCACAAAGTCGTAATCCATAGCAAGGTTGAGGGTCACATTGAGGGATTTGACAAAGACATCACGGCAGTCAGGATAGCCTGAGAAGTCTGTTTCACACACTCCTGTCACAATATCTGTAATTCCACGCTGCTTGGCAAGTACTGCAGCAAAAGACAAAAAGAGATGATTACGACCATCAACGAAAGTATTAGGAACCTCTCCTTCTTTTTGCTCAATTTCTAAATCTGAAGTCAAGGCATTTTCAGTGATTTGTCCTAGCAGAGACATATCTAGGATATGATGACGAATTCCTTGTTCCTCAGCGATTTCTTTGGCCACTTGAATTTCGAGATGGTGGCGTTGGCCATAGGCAAAGGTAACGGCTTCGACCTTTTCATAGTGTTGCTTGGCCCAGAAAAGGCAGGTTGTTGAATCTTGACCACCACTAAAGACGACCAAGGCTGATTGACGTTTCATAGTACTCCTTCCAAAATAGGAAATGTTCAGAGCACGCAAAAAGCTCCCTAGAGGGAGCTAAAAAATACCAAGTAGAGGTTTTTTTTAGCGATGGCATGTCCCAAACATCGTGATATTCTAGTTACAGTCTAGCATATTTTTTGAAAAATGGCAAAGGGCAAGAAAAAAGAGACCAAATGAATGCACTTGGTCTCTAGTATGATTAACTCAATTCAGCAACGATTGCCTTGATTTGTTCTGCTGTATGAACACCAGCAACTTGTTTCACCACTTGTCCATCTTTTTTGAAAAGAAGAGTAGGGATAGACATGATACCGAATGAACGAGCTGTATTTGGGTTTTCATCAACGTCCATTTTAACGATCTTCAAGACATCTTCTGAAAGTTCTTCAGACAATTTGTCCAAGATTGGACCTTGCATACGACATGGGCCACACCAAGTAGCCCAGAAGTCTACCAAGACCAATCCGTCTTTAGTTTCTTGTTCAAATGTTGCGTCTGTAATTGCTTTTGCCATAGTATTTCTCCTTTTTAGTTATATTGGCTTAAATCTTGTTTCATGAGATAGAAGAAGACATCTCCATAAGTCCCATGGTAGTCCAAATCATGCCCTTTGTAGGTTACTTTTTGGACAGGGTAGTAGTCTGCGACACCGATCAGGCAGGCATGTTGAGAACGTTCAAATTCTTCGTATGACTCGAAGGTCATGGTTCTCTCTTGCTTGCTGGCGTCAAGATAGGTGATTTCAATCATAGGATTCTCCTTTGCTAAATCATGTTTTCATTTTACTCCTTGAAAAAAGGAATGTCAAGAAAAATGATTGCGCACGCAACTTTTTTTAAAAAATCATCTTAAATCAAGAAATCCAAGCCAGTTTCCAAGCTTGCTTCGACAGCCTTTTGTAGAGAGGACAGTGTTTTTTGCCCATCACTTGTCAGGCAGATAAAGCTAGAGCGTCTATCTTGATCACAACACATGCGACTAAGCAGACCGCAATTTTTGGCTTCCAAGCGAGCTACCATTCGAGAAACAGCGCTCGGGCTCAGATGAAGCTTATCTGGCAGGTCAATCTGTCGTAGAGATTTTTCTTGGGCCAAGTCCAGATAGTAGAGCAGGTAAAATTCTTTCAAGGTCAGACTTTGGTCACTCTGCTGGGCAATGGTCTCTTCCAAGAGACTTTCAATTTCTTTCTGACGCCGATTGAAGTCAAACCATTTTTCCAAATAGGTCATAGTATCTCCTTTCTTTTTAGAGTCATAAATAGAATAATGTCCACTTACGGACAATCTCTGCATCACAAGATGATTGCGCATGCAATAATTATACTACTTTTCAAGAAAGCTGGCAAGAAGGACGCTGAAATCTTTGATCCTAAATTACGCCTGTTTTCACTAGTCTGTAATTGCCTGTATCCCCTTTCTTCTCAAACTTTCATCAACTCTTGTGTATTTCCTTGAAATTTTCTGAAAAAAGAGTAAACTGGTATGCAGAAAGTCTATTTGTGGAGTTTACAATGAAGTTATATGTTCAGTTAATGATTCTCTTTGTGATTTCTCTAATCGGTGAAGGAATCTCCAGTTTTTTTCATTTGCCCATACCAGGAAGTATCATCGGCTTGATTATTCTGTTTCTAGCCTTGCAGTTCAAGTGGCTGCGAATCCGCCATGTCAACATGGTGGGGAACTTTTTGCTGGCCAACATGACCATCCTCTTTCTACCTCCTGCGGTTGGAATTATGGAAAAGTTTGATGTGATTGCTCCCTATCTCCTACCTATTGTCTTGATTGTCTTTTTTGCAGCAGTGATTAATATCATCCTGATTGCGCTTGTGGTTCAATTTATCAAAAAACGCTATGAAGGTGACTATGAAGAAAGAGGTGCCAAATGAGCGAATTTGTATCCAATCCCCTATTTGGGATTGCTTTGTCAATCTTAGCCTATCTTGGAGGAATGATGATTTTCAGACGCTATCCTCATCCCTTAACGACTCCCTTGTTGCTGTCAGCTATTTTTATTATCATCTTTCTAAAGGTGACTGGCATTTCCTACCAAGATTACTACCAAGGTGGGGTTTATCTGAATAACTTAATTGTTCCTTCAACAGTGGCTTTAGGAATTCCCCTTTATAAGAGTTTCCACTTGATGAAGCATCATGCTCGCAGTATTCTCTTTGCTAGTTTGCTGGCGGTGGTGGTCAATACCTCTTTCACAGCCCTTGTGGCCAAAATCTTTGGTATGGACTTTTTCCTAGCTATTTCCCTCTTTCCTAAGTCAGTAACGACTGCTATGGCAGTAGGGATTACAGAAAAGTTGCAGGGCTTGACAACTGTGACCCTAGTAGTTGTCGTAGCAACTGGTATTTTAACCAGTGTAATCGGACCAACACTTCTAAAATGGCTAAAAATAGACGATCCAGTAGCTGCTGGACTAGCCCTGGGTGGGACAGGTCACGCCGTTGGAACTGGAACGGCCTTTCGCTATGGACCAGTTGCAGGTGCTATGGGAGGATTAGCTATCGGTGTTACAGGTGTTCTCTATGTATTTGTCAGTCCTATTGTAGCTAATTTGATCTTGAGTTAAAAAAAAATTAATGGCAAAATTTCGAAATTTTAAAAATTTTTCAAAAAAACACTTGACAATCTACATGAGAATATATACAATGAAATCGAAGAAAACGGATACAAAATAATTTTTGCTTAACAGTATATGAGATTTTTCTTTTCTATAAAAGAATTATACGTATAATAAATTTTTTAAAAAAGGATGGAAAGCGATGCTTAATTTGACTGATGTTATCAAAGTTGTAAAAAAAGGTCACCTAGCCTCAGTACAGTAGCATCCAGATAAATGCCCAGAGCGTTATCGTTAGATTGCCTTGAGTTGCTTATGTAAAAGCGATATTTTATCACTTTACTATTATAATGATGAGGCTGAGGGCTACCCCTCAGCCTTTTTAAAGCGGGAGATAAGTTATGGAAACAATTTATTCTTTTTCTACAAATGATGTAGTTTATTTAAAAATTTATATACAGGATCTATTTGTGAAATTGATGAGGAACTATTCAAGAAGTTATCTTTAAAAGAATTTCCTTACTTGATAAGTGAGATTGATAAACAAGTGCCCTTTATTCACTCTAAACGAATAGTAGAGGGAGATGAATTATCACTATATATAGTTACAACTATGTCGTGTAACTTGACTTGCTCTTATTGTTTTGAGAATGATAAGGATAGGAAACCGTCCTTAAGTAGTGAGTATGATGGTAAAAAGATTGTGAATTTTATATTAGATGAACTCAATTTTAAGAAGTATAAATCTCTGGATATCTGTTTTACTGGTGGTGAACCATTATATAACTTTCAGTTTATACGAAATTTATGTGAAACTTTAGATGAGAAACTCCCTATTCCTATTTCGTATACTTTGATTACAAATGGAACGATATTCACAAATAAAATAATGTCTTTTCTTGACTGTCATAATTTCGCTATTCAAGTTTCTTTTGATGGTGATGAGCACTATTATAACCTAGAAAGATGCAATCGATTAGGGGAAGGAACTTATCATAGAATCATAAATAACTTGTCAGTTATGTTGGAAAAGTATAAAAATTTATCCATTCAGGCTAGAGTTAACATATCTAAAAGAAATTATATATCTATCCCGAAATTACTTTTAGATTTAAAAAAGTATACAGAATTTGAAAATTTTAATCTTTATTTTGATTTTGTAGCTGTACCTAACGACTCAATTCTATATATTGATAGTGAAACCAAAAAGAAGATTTGTCTAGATTTATTGCTGTTTTTATCAAAGGAAAATATACCGTATTATCATGATTTAAAAATAGGAGGGTACTGTATGTTCAAAAATCAAGATTCTCTTACAATTCATGCCAACGGTACCTTATATAAATGCTATTCATTAGTAGGGAATGAAAACTATCAGTTGGGAAGTATTGGTCAGGCTACTAACGAATTAACAGGTCTGGGAAGTATGTGCCCATATAAAGATTGTGCTTATTATGAATTTTGTTATGGAGGTTGCCCATTTAATACATTTGTAAATAATGGGAAGATGGAACGCGATTGTCAGTTTGACTATTTAGAGTGGTTTCACAAGATTGTATTTTTAGATGAATTAGGATTATTGACAAAGGAGGATGTTGAAGGGGCTATTCAACATATATCTGTTCATAAAATATATGTGGATAAAAATGTTACTATGGAGGCATGTAGATGAAAAGATTGTTATCCTATAACAATAAAGTGCTATTTCTAAAAAGCTTTATTTTGAATACCCTTGTTACTATACTAACCGTAGCTATTCCTTATATTAGTAAGTTATTTATTGACCATATTCTATCTCAGAAAGTTCATGCTATGATTGTTTACGGGGTGCTTTATGTAGGAATTTCTCTGTTTATTCAAGTTTTATATTATTTTTGTGATGTGATTCAAGGAGAATCAGAATCGCATGTTTGGCAGAATATTTGCCAAAAAACTGCTGAAAATATCCAGCTCTATGATATGGTAGAGACAGAATTGTCTGAAGCTACCATTACACAAGAATTAGGGCAGACTTATGAGCTGTTAAAACGATTTTTTAACGAATATCCTGTTGCTCTTCTCCTGTACTTGATACGAGCGCTTGTTATTATAGGGATTTTATGGAGTATTTCTCCTACTATTGCTGTGATGATAGGTATTTTGATACCTGTATTTATATTTATTTCACAGAAATATAGTGTACGACTATCTAGGCTTGGATCTGATACAGTGAATTGTATGAAGGATATACGCGATTATCTAGTGGATAGTTATAAACTCATGCCTAGTAAGCGATTTTCAGCTCATTCTAGCTTGATTGATTTCTCTCCCTTGGTGAAAAAATATATTTCATGTAAAAATAAGGAAGTGAGAATGACTTCTTTATTTGAAAATTTTCTTTCCTATGCATTTTTGAATTTTATGATTATGATGACGACGATTATATCAGGTTATCAAACTTATAAAGGTTGGATTACGATTGGTGATCTAATGGCTATCCAACTATATATTTCACAATTTTGGACACCTATTGAATACTTCCTTGATGTTTATAAGGAGTACTCAGGAAGTAAGCAAATTATCGAAAATTTTATCAATTTTTTAGAACCTGTTCAGATTTCGTATGAGTCTACTACAATTTTAGAGATAGTCTTAGAAAAGTATGTTAGCCTGGGGAGGGATGGCGAAGAACTGCATGAGCCATTAACAACTCGTTTAGAAAAAGGGCATATTTATCGTATTGTTGGAGAAAATGGTGTGGGGAAGACGCGATTGATTTTAGCGATAGTAGGCTACAGCATGAATTATCATGGTGAGATTTACTTACCTAATTATAGAAAGAATTCGAATTTTTCGTACTGCCCTGCAGAACCTGTTGCGAGTCGATTTTATAAAAATGAATTGAGTCAAGGTGCATCTATGGGACAACTAAAATTGTTGCAGTTGCAAGAAGCAGTAGCGGTGGATAAAGATGTTTATATTTTTGATGAGCCAAGTAATTTTTTAGATTCACAAAACAAGAAAAAAGTAGTGCAAATCCTGTCCGACTTGTTATCAAAAGAAAAGTTAGTGATTTTGATTAGTCATGATGATGATTTAGTTGATTTTCCAACAGAAGTTATTACTCTTCAATCATGTGATAGTGAGTAAGGAAAATTAGAACTTTATTTAGTTTAAGAAATATAGTGCATTGACCCTAGAATAGTATGCTATGGATTCTAAAACATTTCTAGAAATTAATTTGACTTTCCTAATCTCTTTGTTCATATCTTATTTTCAATCCACTATAGATTAGCAAGAAGAGACTGGGTAAAAAGTTTTTAAAATCAGAAAAACGCATAATATCGGTGTGCATATTTTCTCCTTTCGCTTTACAATTGGCTTGAACACCTTTATTGTATCGCGTTTGGAGTTTTTTATACAGTGGATTGAATCTAGAATAGTACATTATGACTGCTAAAATTATTTCTAGAAATTAGTTTGCCTTTCTTAATCGAATTGTTCATATCTTATTTCAATCTACTATATAACCTTCGACGCACACCCGCATAGCAGGTGGTTTATTTGTCTCGCACCTAACGGAGCGAGACGGACTAATAGTCACATAGCAGAAAAAGGATGGAATGATTTTCCATCCTTTTTTATAGCGGAATAAATCTATATTCCTAAGGGGACAATATTTAATCTTTCTTACCTTTTAGTAAGAAGGTAGCTGAGAGGGCTAGGCTGAGACTCGCCATAAAGAGGAGAGGACTAGTCTGTTCACCAGTAGCTGGAAGTTGTTTTTCATTCGTAGAGGCTTTGTCATTGGAATCATTTCTTTGAGCCAATGGTCTTGTAGTTTCTACCTTTGTTTCTTCTGTCTGGGCTGGCACTGGTTTAACAGTTGCGCTCTCTGTCTTGTAAACAATAGCATAGGTGTTCAGGTCAAGAGTGATAAACTCAAGATACCCATCTCGGATGGTGAACTCTTGTGATTTGAAGTCTTTTGTCGGAGTCAACTGATAGAGTTCTTGGACAGCACCTGAAACTGGTAAACGAACGAGTACAGCACCTTTTGGTTGAACTAGTTTGCCATCTTTATCCTTGAGTTGAAGAGCATAAGCATCGTATATTTTGCCTAAGAGTTCTTTGTTTTCGACTTTTTGACTGTCAAGATAACTTGCTCCTTCGAGTTCAGTTGTTCCACTAATAACTTGAGCTCTTGTGGTCTTATCTTTCATTACTTTGAGTTTAAACTCAGGAAGTGTGATGCTTGGTGCTTCTTGGTCTCCTGCAGTCCCGATAGGCTCAGTGTATTCAGGGATAACCACAGAAGGCGCTTCTTGATCTCCCGATGTGCCGATAGGCTCAGTGTACTCAGGTATTTCCACAGAAGGCGCTTTTTGATCTCCCACTGTGCCGATAGGTTCAGTATATTCAGGGATTATCACGGAAGGCGCTTCTTGGTCTCCCACTGTGCCGATAGGATTAGTATATTCAGGAATTACAACGGAAGGCGCTTCTTGGTCTCCCACTGTGTCGATAGGATTAGTATATTCAGGAATTACAACGGAAGGCGCCTCCTGATCCCCAACAGTTCCGATAGGACCAGTGTATTCAGGTCTTTCCACGGTAGGTGCTTTCTGGTCCCCAACTGTTCCGACAGGACCAGTGTATTCAGGAATTACTACAGAAGGCGCTTCTTGGTCACCCGCAGTCCCGATAGGTTCAGTGTATTCAGGAATTACTACAGAAGGCGCTTCTTGGTCTCCTGCAGTTCCAATAGGCTCAGTGTATTCAGGGATTACTAGGGAAGGCGCTTCTTGGTCTCCTACTGTACCGATAGGTTCAGTGTATTCAGATCTTTCCACAGTAGGTGCCTCCTGATCTCCAGCTGTACCAATAGGATCTGTGTACTCAGGAATGGTTACAACTGGAGCAGGCTCATCCCCTTTACTTGTAAGGATTTTTTCTTCAACTGGAGCAGTTTCGTCCTTAGGAAATACTGTTACAACAGAGCTGCTGATTGTTTTTCCTTGGATAGCATAAGCTTCTATCGGATTACCAGCTTTACGATCTGTAGTTTCAGGAATGTCTAGTTGGACCTTGTTATCCTTAATGGTTAGAACAGTTTGTTCACCTGATGTGACAAGATGGTCATCATCGACTTTTCTGAGTAGAAGAGGATCCTTGATACCAGGGAAGGTCACAGCGACTCCATCCCAATTGCCAGTTGGTAGAGTTAAGGTAACAGTCTTATCTTTGGACTTAATAGGGTCAAGGCTTGGACTATCGAGAGACACAGATGGTGCCTTTAGGATATCAAAGGAATCGAGAGAAACTTTCTTTCGTCCTTGTGGAGAATTCGGATCTACTTTCAAAGTAAGAACGTGATCGCCATCTGCTAGATTGGTGAATTCGCCAATTAATGCACCTTTTTCAGTCGCTCCTGGAGTGTAGAAGTCAAGAGCTGGCATCTCTTTTCCATCCAGTGTGACAAGTGCCTTGCCTAGTGATGCCGTTTTTAATCCATAGATTCGGATACCTGTTCCAGAGAATGGAATGGTTGCAGTGGCTTCAGAAGCGAGACTAGCATCAGCGTTGATGTCAGCGTATTTTTCTGTAGAAGCATATAGTTCTGCATCGCTCCAATCCTTAAACATGGAACCATACTGGATACGAGGGTCACGGTCGTCTATTTTTTCAACGGTTTCTCCTTGTCCTGGAAAAACCTTGAAGTAGTCGAGAGAAATTTTTGCACGCTCGTTTGTACGTCCTTTGTGCTCGCGTTTAACAGTGATGGTCATGAGGTGAGAACCTGAAGAAAGATTTGTGTAACGACCTATTAGTACACCTTTTTCAGTTGCTCCTCCTGTATAGAAGTCAAGTTCTCCAACAGATTTGCCATCAATTTTAACATCGGCAAGTCCCAATTGAGATGACTTGAGTCCGTAAATTTCAATACCAGGTCCATTGAATGGAATGGTTGCAGTCGCATCCTTATCGGAGTAATTTCCATTTGAGATATCGGCGTATTTCTCTGTTCCACCAAAGAGTTCTGAGTCAGCCCAGTTTCCATAAGCAGAGCCGTACTGGATGCGTTTGTCACGGTCATCCATCAACTCACTGAAGGCATCGATAGAAGCAGGATCTGAAACTGGTGTTGTACGGTCCCCTAGCATAGCCTTAACGCTATAAGTATAGGCATGACTAGAATCAATCGAGCGATCGACAAAGTGAGTTTGGTTGGTGATAAACTCACGAACGCTAGGAGTTTGGCTGTTTTCATCCTTGCTTTCTCGTCGGATGACATAATGAGTTGCCCCCTCAACTGTATTAAAGTCGAGTTCAGCTGTGACGGAATCTTTTCGAAGGGCTGATAAGCGAGTCACTCGTCCAGGGAAGTTTTCAAAGGTAATGACATCACCTTTTTGAGTCGCAAGTTGGATACGGTTATCTTTGAGGCGACTAGCTTGAACTTCCTTGCCATTAATCTTGATGATACTAGATTCGATATTTGGATAGTCTACGACTAAGTCTCCACCAACATTAGAAAGGAAAGATAGCGTTTCAAGATTTTTCTCTTTCCATTTCATGCTGACTTCAAAATTGCCACGAGCGACTAAGCCTGAGACTTGACCGTCTTTCCAAGCATCTGGAAGGGCTGGTAATGGGGCAATGTAGCCTGTGTGAGACTGAAGGAGCATTTCTGCCATACCGCTGGTTGCGCCAAAGTTACCATCGATTTGGAAAGGCGCGTGGGTATCCCAGAGGTTTTCTAGGGTTGAAGATCTAAGCTGTTCTGCCAACAAACGGTGGGCACGATTTCCATCTAAGAGACGGGCCCAGAGGTTGATCTTATTGGCCTTAGACCAACCAGTTCCACCATCTCCACGGTGGTTTAGGGTTGCGCGTGCTGCTTCTAGATATTCAGGCTGGTCCTTGCCAAATAGAGTACCTGGGAAGAGACCAACTAGATGGGAAACGTGGCGGTGATGGTTTTCAATGCCTTCGTTAGTGAATTGTGGGCTGTCTTCTTCGTACCATTCCTTGATACGGCCGTCTTGGTTGATGTGAAGTGGTTTGAGCTTATCAAATTTAGCCTTCACTTCTGTCACCAAATCTTGGTCGACCTTCAGATGATTGGCTGCTTCCATATAGTCGTGGAAGAGCTGCCAAACTAGAGATTGGTCAAAGGTATTCCCAATCGTGATAGTTCCATGTTCTGGCGAGTAAGATGGAGAAGAAACCCAACGGTCACTAGCCTTGTCGTAGTGCAAGAAGGAATTCCAGAACTTGGCTGTTTCCTTGAGCATTGGATAAATCTTTTCTTTAAGATAAGTTTCATCCTTTGTGAATTTATAGTAGTCATAGACGTTTTGCATCATCCAAGCATTGGCAGCTGGAGACCAACCCCAATAGTAGTTCCAACCAGGAGTAGTCCAGCCAAATGGTGTCGCCTGAGTATGAACCAGCCATCCATTTTCTTGACCTTCTTTGGATTCGATACCTGCATATTCTTTAGCAGCGATACGGCCATAGTAACGCATGTCATCGATATAATTGATCATTGGCTTAGCTGTTTCTGCGAGATTACTCATGTAGGCAGGCCAATAGTTCATTTGTAGATTGACATTGAGGTGGTAGTCTGAGTTCCAAGGTGGATTATCTACAGCATTCCAGACCCCTTGCAAGTTTGCTGGAAGTGCATCTGTCCGGTCACGAGAAGAACTGATGAGTAGATAACGTCCGTATTGGAAGAAGAGCTCTTCTAGTTTTTGCCCTTTTTCGGGATTATAGGTATGTAGAGCTTCTTTTGTAGTTTGGCTAGACTTGTTGCCACCAAGATTTAGTTGAACACGATTGAAAAGACTCTGGTAATCCTTGATGTGGTCATTTTTCAGAGTCTCGTAGTCTTTGGCTTTGGCAGCTTCTACGATAGATTTGACAGTTTTTTCTACATCAATATCCTTGCAGTAGTTGGTTTTCGGATTTTGAGCAAAATTAGTCTTGGCGCTGAGTAGCAGTGTTGCATAACTTGCTCCTGTAACTGTCAAATAACCATCTTGAGCAGTGACTTGTCCATCCGTCTTGATACCAAGATAGGAAGCAAATTTCAGACCATTGTCTTTGACAGTTCCCTTGAGTAAAATACCATTAGAATCAACGCTAACAGTCCCTTGTTTGTATTTAGAATTCTCCCAAGAATAATCTCCATTAGCAATCAAATCTTCAGTCAAGCTATTCCAAAGTGTAAAATCAAGCGTCTTATCTCCCTTTTTAGTCAAATGGGTAACAGTGACGTCATCTGGGTAACTAGAGAAGGTTTCTCGTTTGAAACTTGTCCCGTCTTGAGTATAGGAGGTAGTTGTGATAGCTTCAGAAATATCTAAGCCACGATGATAGTCAGTAACATTTTCCAAGCCCTTCTTTTGGTTATTAAAGACCATGAAGATATCACCGAAGGCTAGGTAGCGACCGTATTGGGCATTGTTTGGCCCAACCAAATTTCTCTCTGCTAGTTGTTTGGCTTTTTGACGGTCGCCGTCTTCTAAGGCCTTACGGATTTCGGCTAAGACTTTGTAGCGGTCCTTGTAGTTTCCTCCGTTGTAATCTTGACTATCTGGCTGTGGGCCTCCAGACCAAAGTGTTTTTTCGTTGTACTGGATTCTTTCTTCACCGATGAGTCCGAAAACCTTGGCACCCATTTCCCCATTTCCGACTGGGAGGGCTTGTTTTTCCCATCCATCATAGGAAGGAGCAGTTGGTTGGTTGTAATGTAATTCGTAATGTTCTTGCTTGTTCACAGGAAGTTCTGGTTTCTCGCTCTCCTTATTGTCAGCAGGGGCGGTAGTAGCACTTGTCTCTGACTGACTACTAGTTTGAGGTAGTTCTGCCTCAGGGTTTGTTTGCTTTTCAGCTGATTCAGCTATAGGTTGAGTCTCTGTGTTAGAAGCAAGAACTTCCTCTACCTTCGTATTCGGTTTAGCAGAGGTTTCAGTAATTGTTGCCTCACTTTCCGTAATCTCGACACCATCAGCAGCCACACCTTGTGCTGCTAAAAACACAGCTCCAAGTAAAACAGAGGCAGCTCCGACACTTAGCTTGCGGATGCTATACTTACAGGATTTTTCCCAATATCTCTTATCCACAAAATTCTCCTTTCTTAAATCTGTAAGCGCATACATTCTCTTTTAAAAAAATAAGTCTTGCAGAAATATGTGTGATTTTTCAGATAATTTTAATATAACAAATAAATGGAACTATTGCAAGGGCTTTCAAGAGAAATGGCCTTATTTTACTAAGTTTTACTAATACTCAATTGTTTTCAAAAAGCAACCTTGTCCATTGTCTGCTGACAGTGGACTTTAAAACGCCTTTTTCTAGTCCTTGAATAACTTCTTGAAGGACTAGAAAAAGGCGGCTTCTAATGTTTGGAACGCCTTATTTTTAAAGCCTCGTTTTCGAATTTCTTTCCAGACTTGTTCAACAGGGTTCATTTCTGGTGTATAAGGTGGGATAAAAGCTAACTCAATATTACTACTTGGAATCTCTAAGGTACTTGATTTATGCCATATAGCATTATCCATGACAAGTAAAATATAATCATCCGGATAAGCTTGTGAGACTTGCCGTAGAAATTCATTCATCCACTCAGTATTGCATCCTCCAGAAATAAGGAAGAAGGAATCTCCTGTCTGAGCATCTACTGCCCCATAACAATAGCGATATTCTCGCATATAATGACTATGAATGTTAGGTCGGATTCCTTGAGGAGCCCAACAAGAACTCATCTTACTGATTCTCCCGAAACCGGCTTCATCTTGGTACATCAAACGTACTTTGTTATAAGTCCCCTTCTCTTTAAAGCGCTTACTTAAGGTCTCGAATGTAGATTTTATTTTTAGACGTCTCAATTATTTGAGCGTCTGCCTTCTTGGGATGTTCAGGTCTGGGAGTGACCGTTCGCCAACCATGGCGTTTCAAGAGATAATAAAAACCATCACGTGTAGAAGTGCGACCAATCTCTTTTTGATAGGCTTCGAATAACTGATTGACAGTCACAAATTCTCCAGCCTGAGCAGCTTCTATATGACGTTTTAGAAATGCTTGTTCTTCTTCGTAAGTCATATATTCTCGATGACGTCCACCACGAGTCTCTTGAAGAAGAGCTTCTAAACCAAACTCCTTATATTTTTTCAAATTCCTCCAAACAGTTGTTTTATTACAATCTAGCAGATCCATGATTTCCTTATAACTCTTTCCTTTTGAGCGAAAATAAATAATCTGTAGACGTTTGTGATATTTGGCGTACGATGAATCTCTCAGGAGTTTTTCAATTTTCTGTATTTCTTCGTTTGTGAGTTTCATAACTACTATTATAAGATGGTTTTTGATTTTAGTCTAGTATTACTACTAAAAAGACTCTTTATCACCTACTATTTTATGTAGTTAATAAAGAGTCTTTTTATTTAGTAGAGATAATTTCGAGTAGAATTAATTAAAGATAATAGTAGGTAAGGTGGTCAACTAATTTATAGTTTTTTTAGTATTTTACCAAATAGTTTCTCTAATTTTTTAAATCTACATAAATTGTTCTGCATGTATCGAAGTTATGAATCTTATCACCTTATTATATTCGTATTTTCTGCATAGTATCTTTTAGATAAATTCAGAAAATTAAATCAGATAAAATTATACTAATTTTGAAATATACATAATGTTAAAGGTTTCTACTCGTTCTAATTTCTTCTCGTATCTTCATCACTATCACTCTCTAAAGATTATCATAGTATTTTTTGAAAGCATCAAAATAATACTTAACTTCTTCAGCTTTATTTACTTGACCACCCCACTCTAATTTTTTATCTCCTAAAATCCAAAATAAACCATCTCCTCTTTCACCTGAGGTTAACTTTGCATCACCTCCATCTTTAGGAACCGCTATGCCAATAACACCAGTACCACCCATACGAAACATCTGGCGTGGACCGCTATGAGCGACACCTACATCCACTCCCTTTAATTTGGGAAAATCTACAGATAAGCGAAAGTCAAAACTTGCCGGTTCCAAATCATCATAAGTGATTTTACGAATAATATAATCTTGACCGAAGTAGCTATCAAGCATTGCAATTAAGACTTGATAACCTTTGCTTGATTTGATTCTTTCTCGTATCTCTAACATCTTATTTCACCATTTTAAACCTTTCATTATTTTAAAACTTGATAACTATACGCCTTTTCCTCTTTATTTTCTTTTAGCAAAATCTACAAATCGAAACTTTTCAAGTTTGTGCCGGCTTTCGGTGAACTGAAATTGGCGTCCGTCTTGGAGATAGACTTTTGACTTAATGGAAACAACATAAGGATCTTTACCAATATCCATGAGAATCTTATCTCTATCGTTACTATGGTCAATGGTGATTTCCTTTTGAGCATAGTCGATGATTAATTTCAAATCATTTTCGATATAGGAGTAGATAGATTGTTCAGCAATTTCTCTGGTTAGTTTAGGGATGAGTTCCATATCTAGATAATCAATATCCAGTACGGATACCAGATCATCTACAACTCGTTGGCGAACGACCTTCCAAACCATCCGAAATTCTGGGAAGCCAGTTAACAGGGAAGTTTTTTTATCGATGATAATTTTATCTAGACTCACGACATTCGTTTTTGAGCGAAGTCCTAACTCTTGGACCAATTCTTGGTAGCTAGTTAGGTTAGACACTGGGAAATTCACAGTTTCTTCTTTAATAACCTGAGAACCCTGCCCTCTGATTTTTTTAATCAATCCCTCTTCTTGGAGGAGAGCTAAGGCTTTTCGAACAGTGTCACGACTCACCTGATACTGGTCCATGAGTTCGTGTTCACTAGGGAGAAAATCTCCAACAGCATAGGTTTCTTCATGAATTGCTTTTTCTATTTGTTTGTATAATTGTTGATATTTTTTCACGGTTCTTCCTCTAAAATAATCGATTGATGAGCCCTACAAGAGTTTCTTGTATTTATTTTACCATACAAGTAACAAAAATATACAAAAAAAATCCATTATTTTTAACAAACAAGTTGCATACAAGTTTGGTATCGATTACAATTGAATTATCAAATCAAGGAAATCTTGACAAAAATAAGGAGATTCAAATGGGGAAATTTGAACAAGAAGCTAAAGATTTGCTACAAGCAATCGGAGGCAAAGACAATATTACGGCAGTAACTCACTGTGCAACACGCATGCGTTTTGTGCTTGTAGATGATAAGAAAGCTGATGTCAAGGCTATTGAATCCATCTCAGCGGTCAAGGGAACTTTTACAAACGCTGGTCAATTCCAGGTAATCATCGGAAATGATGTGCCAATCTTCTATAATGACTTTACAGCTGTTTCTGGTATTGAAGGTGTTTCAAAAGAAGCAGCCAAGTCCGCAGCTAAGAGTAATCAAAATGTCGTTCAACGTGTAATGACAACTCTGGCTGAAATCTTTACACCGATCATTCCAGCCTTGATCGTCGGAGGACTGATCCTCGGTTTCCGTAATGTTCTTGAGGGCGTGCATTGGTCAATGTTGGATGGCAAGACCATCACAGAATCCTCTCAGTTTTGGGCGGGGGTTAATCACTTCCTCTGGTTACCAGGTGAGGCCATCTTCCAGTTCTTGCCAGTAGGGATTACCTGGTCTGTTTCTCGTAAGATGGGAACCAGCCAAATCTTGGGAATTGTTCTTGGTATCTGTTTGGTTTCACCTCAGTTGCTGAATGCCTATGCGGTTGCTTCGACACCTGCATCCGAAATTGCAGCCAACTGGGTTTGGAATTTTGGTTACTTCACGGTTAATCGTATTGGTTACCAAGCTCAAGTTATCCCAGCTTTACTGGCAGGATTGAGTTTGGCTTATCTTGAAATTTTCTGGCGTAAGCATATCCCAGAAGTCATTTCTATGATTTTTGTACCATTCTTATCGTTGATTCCAGCCTTGATTTTGGCTCACACTGTTTTGGGACCAATCGGATGGACAATTGGTCAAGGACTATCGGCAGTTGTATTGGCAGGGTTAACTGGTCCAGTTAAGTGGCTCTTCGGTGCGATCTTTGGTGCCCTCTATGCTCCATTTGTTATCACTGGTCTTCACCACATGACCAATGCCATTGATACGCAATTGATTGCTGATGCTGGTGGAACTGCTCTCTGGCCTATGATTGCTCTTTCTAATATTGCCCAAGGTTCAGCTGTGTTTGCCTATTATTTGATGCACCGTCGTGATGAGCGTGAAGCTCAGGTATCACTTCCAGCAACTATTTCAGCCTATCTCGGTGTAACAGAGCCGGCCCTCTTTGGGGTTAACGTCAAATACATCTATCCATTTGTGGCTGGGATGATTGGTTCAGCTCTTGCAGGTATGCTTTCTGTGACATTTAACGTGACTGCTGCTTCTATCGGTATTGGTGGATTACCAGGTATTCTTTCTATTCAACCACAATACATGCTTCCATTTGCAGGGACTATGCTAGTTGCAATCGTCGTGCCAATGCTATTGACCTTCTTCTTCCGTAAGGCAGGACTCTTTACAAAAACAGAAGATGACACAGAATTAAAAGCAGAATTTCAAGCACAGGAAGAAGCAGAATTCCATCATCAAGAATCAACTTCTGTTGCTTCAACAAAAATTGTCAGTCCACTGGAAGGACAAGTAAAAGAACTAAGTCAAGCAACAGACCCAGTCTTTGCATCAGGTGTCATGGGACAAGGTCTAGTGATTGAACCAAGTCAAGGTGAGTTGACTTCGCCAGTAAATGGTACAGTTACAGTCCTATTTCCAACTAAGCACGCCATCGGTATTGTATCTGATGAAGGTGTTGAGTTATTGATGCACGTTGGCATGGATACTGTTGGTCTAGAAGGTCGTGGCTTTGAAAGTCATGTGTCTCAAGGAGACCATGTTACTGTAGGACAAAAATTGATTAGCTTTGATATGAAAGTGATCAAGGATGCAGGACTTGTGACTGAAACTCCAGTCATCATCACTAACCAAGATGCGTACACAGCGACAATCGAAGGAACTTATCCTAGAGTGATTAAAAACGGGGAAGACTTGATGGTTGCTAAACGAATCTAATACTCAATGAAAATCAAAGAGCAAACTAGGAAGCTAGCCGCAGGTTGCTCAAAACACCGTTTTGAGGTTGTAGATGGAACTGACGAAGTCAGCTCAAAACACTGTTTTGAGGTTGCGGATAGAACTGACGAAGTCAGTAACCATACCTACGGTAAGGCGACGCTGACGTGGTTTGAAGAGATTTTCGAAGAGTATAAGTTTTAAAATGTATAGGGTTGGGATATAGCTCCCTCCCTTTTATCAAAAAGGAGAAACTATGGCTCTTGATAAAAGAAAAGTTGTCTATCAAATCTATCCAAAATCATATAAGGACACGACAGGAAATGGAATCGGTGATTTCAGAGGCATCATCGAAAAAATTCCTTATCTAGCAGAATTGGGCGTGGATATGGTTTGGCTTAATCCTTTCTACCCAAGCCCTCAGCGAGATAATGGCTACGATATTTCAGACTATACAGCCGTCAATCCTATCTTTGGGGATATGGCTGATTTTGAAGAAATGATCCGTGTCGGAAAAGAGCACAAGATTGACTTCATGCTAGATATGGTGCTTAACCATTGCTCAACAGAGCATGAGTGGTTCCAAAAGGCTCTCGCTGGAGACAAGTACTACCAAGATTTCTTCTTTATCCAGGACCAACCAACCGATTGGTTGTCTAAATTTGGTGGTTCTGCCTGGTCACCTTTTGGAGATACAGGGAAATACTATCTCCACCTCTTTGACGTGACGCAGGCGGATCTCAATTGGCGTAATCCCAATGTCCGCAAGGAATTGTTCCAGGTGGTCAACTTCTGGCGTGACAAGGGTGTCAAAGGATTCCGTTTTGACGTGATTAATTTGATTGGTAAAGACGAAGTCTTGGTGGATTGCCCTGAAAACGAAGGAAAACCAGCTTATACGGATAAACCCATTGTCCATGACTATCTTCACATGATGAATGAAGCGACCTTCGGTTCTGATGATAGTTTTATGACAGTTGGAGAGATGTCTTCGACAACGATTGATAACTGTGTTCTTTATTCAGCGCCAGAGCGTCACGAATTGTCAATGGCCTTTAATTTTCACCATCTTAAAGTAGACTATGAAGACGGTCAAAAATGGACCATTGCTCCCTTTGATTTCGAAGAGCTCAAACGCCTCTATCATACATGGGGCAAGGAAATGAGTGAACGTGGTGGTTGGAGTGCCCTTTTCTGGAATAACCATGACCAACCTCGTGCCTTGAATCGCTTTGTAGATATCAAGAACTTCCGCAATGAAGGAGCAACCATGCTGGCAGCCAGCATTCACTTGTCACGTGGGACCCCTTATATCTACATGGGCGAAGAAATCGGCATGATTGATCCAGACTATGATTCTATGGAAGACTATGTAGATGTGGAATCCATCAATGCCTACCAGATGCTTTTGGATCAAGGCAAGTCACCTCAGCAGGCCTTTAAGATTATTCAAGCCAAGTCACGTGATAATTCTCGTACACCAATGCAATGGGATGCTTCTGAAAATGCAGGTTTTTCAACAGGCACTCCATGGTTGAAAGCTGGTAAATCCTACAAAGACATCAACGTTGAAAATGAAATTGACGGCCCAATCTTTAAATTCTATAAAGAATTGATTCGATTGCGTAAAGCAATGCCCATCATTTCAGAAGGGAGCTATCAGCCAGCACTTGAAGATAGCAAGCAGGTCTACGCCTTTGAACGCCACTTAGACGGTCAAAAACTCTTGGTGCTCAATCATTTCTATGAAAACGAAGCTGAAGTGACAATTCCAGCAGAATATCAAGCAGGGCGCGTGCTTTTATCAAACTATGAGAATGTGGAACTTGCTGAAAAAGTAATTCTTAAACCATACCAAACGTTAGCGATTTATGTAGATTAACATCAAGAAAGAGCCTTCTTCTAAGGAATAGAAGGGCTCTTTTTTAGCTAGCATCCATTTTTTTGAAAGCGTAACTCAAACTAGTCAGGCGTAGGACTTTATGGTATAATATAGAAGATTCAAAAAGAAACAGGAGAAATGTTATGAACCTTATTTTAGCAATTGTATTGATTCTTTTGGCTTTTCTAGGAGGAGCTCTTGGAGGTATGTACCTAGTGCGCAAGCAAATCGAAAAAGAATTTGCGGATAATCCACGTTTGAATGCAGAAGCCGTTCGTACTCTCTTGAGTGCAAATGGTCAAAAGCCAAGCGAAGCTAAAGTACAACAAGTTTACCACCAAATCATTCGCCAACAAAAAGCAGCCCTTGCTAACAATAAAAAGAAATAAATAGGAAAAGTCTGGGATGAAAGTTCCAGACTTCTCACTATGTTTGACTGATATTTAGAGATAAGGCTTTTTCCTTGCATTCTATTGATAATTGATTATGATTAAGAGGGAGACAGTGGGGAGCTACCCAGTCTGTCAGCAATTTCAGGAAGAAATGAATAATAATGAACTATCAATCAGAAAAAATACTAGAAAGAAGACTGTATGGATAATCGACCGATTGGTTTTTTGGATTCGGGCGTTGGAGGCTTGACCGTTGTACGTGAACTCATGCGCCAGCTTCCCCATGAAGAAATCGTCTATATTGGAGATTCGGCACGGGCTCCTTATGGTCCCCGTCCTGCTGAGCAGATTCGTGAATATACTTGGCAACTGGTCAACTTTCTTTTGACCAAGGATGTTAAGATGATTGTTATTGCTTGTAATACAGCAACGGCAGTCGTCTGGGAAGAGATTAAAGCTAAGTTGGATATTCCGGTGTTGGGTGTGATTTTGCCTGGTGCATCAGCAGCTATCAAAGCAAGTCAAGGTGGGAAGATCGGTGTGATTGGAACCCCGATGACGGTAAAATCAGATATTTATCGACAAAAGATTCATGATCTAGACCCAGATTTACAAGTGGAAAGCTTGGCCTGCCCTAAGTTTGCTCCCTTGGTAGAGTCAGGTGCTCTATCGACCAGTGTGACTAAGAAAGTCGTTTATGAAACCTTGCGTCCCTTGGTCGGAAAAGTAGATAGCTTGATTTTAGGCTGTACTCATTATCCACTCCTCAGACCTATCATCCAAAATGTCATGGGGCCTAAGGTTCAACTGATTGATAGCGGAGCTGAGTGTGTACGTGATATTTCAGTCTTGCTCAATTACTTTGAGATTAACCGTAGCCGAGATGCGGCGCCCCTTCAACATCGTTTTTATACAACTGCAAATAGCCAAAGTTTTGCCCAGATAGGAGCAGAATGGCTGGAAAAAGAGATTCATGTGGAGCATGTAACATTATGACAAACAAAATTTATGAATACAAGGATGACCAGGACTGGTATGTTGGATCCTACAGTGTTTTTGGTGGCATTCGGACTTTGACGGATGATGAGTTAGATTTTCCGCTATTTGATTTGGCTAAAATCTTTCGAGATGAGGAGCGAGGATTTCCACTTTCAGTCACTGTTTTACGATATGGTTCAGCCTACCGCTTACTCTCTTTTGTGGTAGATATTCTCAACCAAGAAGCGAATCGAAACTTGGAAGTCATCCAACGTCAAGGTGCCTTGCTCTTAGTTGAAAATGGACAACTTTTGCATGTAGAATTGCCTAAAGAAGGAGTCAATGTTCAGGACTTTTTCGAGACAAATAAAGTCAGAGAAACCTTGTTGATTGCAACTCGTAACGAAGGCAAGACCAAGGAATTTCGAGCCATCTTTGACAAACTAGGATATGACGTAGAAAATCTCAATGATTATCCAGACCTACCTGAAGTAGCCGAAACAGGTATGACCTTTGAAGAAAATGCTCGCCTTAAGGCTGAAACCATTTCTAAATTAACAGGCAAGATGGTTCTAGCAGATGATTCTGGTCTTAAAGTCGATGTCCTCGGTGGTCTACCAGGTGTCTGGTCAGCTCGTTTCGCCGGAGTAGGGGCAACTGATCAAGAAAATAACGCCAAACTCTTGCACGAACTAGCTATGGTCTTTGAACTCAAGGACCGTTCAGCTCAATTCCATACAACCTTGGTCGTAGCTAGCCCAAGTAAGGAAAGCTTGGTTGTCGAAGCTGACTGGCCAGGTTACATTAACTTTGAACCTAAGGGTGAAAATGGTTTTGGTTATGATCCACTTTTCCTAGTAGGAGAAACTGGTAAATCATCAGCTGAATTAACCCTCGAAGAAAAAAATAGTCAATCCCACCGTGCCCTAGCCGTTAAGAAACTTTTGGAGGTATTTCCATCATGGCAAAGCAAACCATCATTGTAATGAGCGACTCTCACGGAGATAGCTTGATTGTGGAAGAAATTCGTGACCGCTATATGGGTAAAGTTGATGCC
Organism: Streptococcus sp. DTU_2020_1001019_1_SI_AUS_MUR_006; assembly: GCF_032340315.1. Lineage (NCBI taxonomy): Bacteria > Bacillati > Bacillota > Bacilli > Lactobacillales > Streptococcaceae > Streptococcus > Streptococcus sp. DTU_2020_1001019_1_SI_AUS_MUR_006. The sequence goes on from NZ_CP135436.1 coordinate 765,905, forward strand.
ATTTTTCACGATGGAGACTCAGAACTCCGTCCCGACTCACCCCTCTGGGAGGGCATTCAGGTCGTCAAAGGCAATATGGACTTTTATGCAGGTTACCCAGAACGCTTGGTGACTCAACTGGGCCCTACCAAGATTATCCAGACTCATGGACATTTGTTTGATATTAACTTCAATTTCCAAAAGCTTGATTTTTGGGCTCAAGAGGAAGATGCAGATATCTGTCTTTATGGGCACTTGCATGTTCCAAGTGCTTGGATGGAAGGGAAGACCCTCTTCCTAAATCCTGGTTCTATCAGTCAACCACGTGGAACTATCAGAGAATGTCTTTACGCCCGTGTAGAGATTGATGATAGCTACTTTAAAGTGGACTTTTTGACACGGAACCATGAGGTCTATCCAGGCTTATCCAAGGAGTTTGCTCGATGATTGCCAAAGAGTTTGAACAGTTTTTACTGGAGCAAGAGGAAACCTTTTTAACTCCTGCTGAAAATTTGGCTGTGCTCATTGATACCCACAATGCAGATCATGCAACTCTCCTCCTTAGCCAGATGACCTATACCAGAGTGCCAGTAGTGACTGATGAGAAAGAATTTGTCGGAACCATTGGACTTAGAGACATTCTGGCCTACCAGATGGAGCAGGACTTGAGTCAGGAAGCTATGGCAGATACGGATATCGTGCATATGACCAAGAAGGACGTAGCAGTTGTCAGTCCAGACTATACACTGACGGATGTTTTACATAAGTTAGTGGATGAGTCTTTCCTACCAGTCGTTGACAAGGATGGTATCTTCCAAGGCATTATCACACGGAAGTCTATCCTTAAGGCTGTCAATGCTCTCTTGCATGACTTTAGTAAGGAATATGAGATTCGAAGCAAATGAGAGAAGGAATTTCAGCATTTTTAGAAGAAAAACAAGGTTTGTCTGTAAATTCTAAGCAATCCTATAAGTATGACTTGGAGCAGTTTTTTGATTTGATTGGAGAACGAATCTCTGAGACAAGTTTAAAAATCTACCAAGCTCAACTATCAAATTTTAAAATCAGTGCCCAAAAGCGTAAGGTTTCTGCTTGCAATCAATTTCTTTACTTTTTATACCAGAAGGGGGAAATTGGTACCTTTTATCGTTTAGAATTACCAAAACAGGCTGAGAAAAAGCAAGTTCAGTCAGAACTTTTAGACCTCAGTTCTTTCTGGCAAGAAAGTGCCTATCCAGAGGGACGCTTGTTGGCCTTGCTGATAGTTGAATTGGGCCTCTTACCAAGTGAAATTCTAGCCTTAAAAACAAGTGATGTGAATCTAGACTTTCAAGTATTGAGAATCAATAAAGCTTCTCAACAAAGAATTTTGAGCCTTCCCACAAACTTGCTTGCAGAGTTAGAACCCTTGATGGGGCAGACCTATCTTTTTGAAAAATCTGGGAAGCCATACTCCCGTCAGTGGGCCTTTCGTCAGTTAGAAGCCTTTCTAAAGGAAAAAGGTTTTTCAGACTTATCTGCCCAAAAATTGAGAGAACAGTTTATATTAAGACAAATCGAAGAAAAGGTTGACTTGTACGAAATCGCTAAAAAATTAGGATTAAAGACAGTCATGACCTTGGAAAAATATAGATAATGGATATTAAATTAAAAGATTTTGAAGGGCCTTTGGACTTGCTCCTACACTTGGTTTCAAAGTACCAGATGGATATCTATGATGTGCCGATTACAGAGGTTATCGAGCAATATCTAGCCTATATCTCGACATTACAAGCTATGCGTTTGGAAGTGGCAGGCGAATACATGGTCATGGCTAGCCAACTCATGCTAATCAAGAGTCGCAAGCTCTTGCCGAAGGTTGCAGAAGTGACGGACCTAGAGGATGATCTGGAGCAGGACCTCCTTTCTCAAATCGAAGAATACCGTAAGTTTAAACTTTTGGGAGAGCAGTTGGAAGTGAAGCATCAAGAACGAGCTCGATATTACTCAAAAGCGCCGACAGAGTTGATTTATGAGGATGCTGAACTTGTGCATGATAAGACGACGATTGATCTTTTCTTAGCCTTTTCAAACTTGCTTGCCAAGAAAAAGGAAGAATTCTCGAAAAGTCACACAACAATCTTGCGAGATGAGTATAAGATTGAGGATATGATGGTTATCGTCCGAGAAGCCTTGGTTGAAGGTGAGCAATTATGCTTGCAAGATTTGTTTAAAGAAACCAAGGATTTACAAGAGGTCATCACACTCTTTTTAGCAACCTTGGAGTTGATTAAAACCCAAGAAATTCTCTTAATTCAAAAAGAGAGCTTTGGAGATATCTATCTCCTGAAAAAGAATGAGGAAAATCAAGTAGAGCAGAGTCGATCTTGATAGAGAGGAAATATGAGTACTTTAGCAGAAATAGAAGCGCTCTTGTTTGTAGCGGGTGAAGAGGGAATAAGGATTCGCCAGTTGGCTGAGCTCCTCTCTTTGCCACCGACTGGGATTCAGCAGAGTCTAGAAAAATTAGCCAAAAAGTATGAAAAAGACCAGGATTCTAGTCTAGCCCTGATTGAGACAGGTGGTGCCTACAGATTGGTAACCAAGCCTCAATTTGCAGCCGTTTTGAAAGAATACTCTAAGGCACCTATCAATCAGAGCCTGTCTCGGGCTGCCCTTGAAACCTTGTCCATCATTGCTTACAAGCAGCCTATCACACGGATAGAGATTGATGCTATTCGGGGGGTTAATTCAAGTGGAGCGCTAGCTAAGTTGCAGGCCTTTGACTTGATAAAAGAAGACGGGAAAAAGGAAGTTCTTGGACGCCCTAATCTCTATGTAACGACGGATTATTTCCTGGATTACATGGGTATTAACTATTTGGAAGAGTTGCCCGTGATTGATGAGCTTGATATTCAAGCACAAGAAAGCCAATTATTTGGTGAAAGGATAGAAGAAGATGAGAATCAATAAATATATTGCCCACGCAGGTGTGGCCAGTAGGAGAAAAGCAGAAGAGTTGATCAAGCAAGGCTTGGTGACGGTTAACGGTCAAGTCGTGCGTGAACTAGCAACGACCATCAAGTCAGGCGACAAGGTCGAAGTTGAAGGTCAACCAATCTATAACGAAGAAAAAGTCTACTATCTGCTCAATAAACCACGCGGTGTGATTTCCAGTGTGACAGATGACAAGGGCCGCAAGACAGTTGTCGATCTTTTGCCTAATGTGAAAGAGCGTATCTATCCTGTGGGGCGCTTGGACTGGGATACGTCTGGAGTCTTGATTTTGACCAATGATGGGGACTTTACAGATGAGATGATTCACCCTCGTAATGAGATTGACAAGGTCTACGTTGCGCGTGTGAAAGGAATTGCCAACAAAGAAAATCTCCGTCCCTTGACTCGTGGAGTTGAGATTGATGGCAAGAAAACCAAGCCGGCTGTTTATGAGATTCTTAAAGTAGATCCAGTTAAAAACCGTTCAGTTGTACAGTTGACAATCCATGAAGGGCGTAACCACCAGGTCAAAAAAATGTTTGAAGCTGTTGGTCTCCAAGTAGATAAACTTTCTCGAACTCGTTTTGGTCATCTAGACTTGACAGGACTTCGTCCAGGAGAATCACGTCGTCTCAATAAAAAAGAAATCAGCCAACTACACACCATGGCTGTAACCAATAATAAATAATGAAAAAAATCTTAATTGCGCCAGTGCGCTTTTACCAACGCTTTATCTCGCCGGCTTTTCCACCTTCTTGCAGATTTGAGCCTAGTTGTTCAAACTATATGATTCAGGCAATTGAAAAACATGGATTCAAGGGAGTTTTGATGGGCTTGGCTAGGATATTACGTTGCCATCCTTGGTCTGAAACGGGTAAAGATCCAGTACCAGACTACTTTTCATTAAAGCGAAATACAAGAGAAGAAGGATCACATTTGTGATTCTTTTATTGTTATAAGAGTAAGTTACTTGGTAAAATGTTGATTTCCACTACCTTTCTCCTATAAAAAGTGGTAAAATGGTTGAAAGAAAGAAGGGATAGAAATGACAACATTATTTTCTAAAATCAAAGAAGTAACAGAACTTTCCGCTATCTCAGGTCATGAAGCACCTGTTCGAGCTTATCTTCGTGAAAAATTAACACCTCACGTGGATGAAGTCGTGACTGATGGCTTAGGTGGTATTTTTGGGGTGAAACACTCAGAAGTTGAAAATGCACCTCGTGTTTTGGTAGCCTCTCACATGGATGAAGTTGGTTTCATGGTTAGTGAAATCAAGCCAGACGGGACTTTTCGAGTAGTCAGCATTGGTGGTTGGAACCCTATGGTTGTCAGCAGCCAACGCTTTAAACTCTTTACACGTGAAGGACGTGAAATTCCGGTAATTTCAGGTTCAGTTCCTCCACATTTGACTCGTGGCACAGGTGGACCAACCATGCCAGCTATTTCAGATATCGTTTTTGATGGTGGTTTTGCGGATAAGTCTGAGGCTGAAAGTTTTGGTATCCGTCCTGGAGACACCATCGTTCCAGATAGTAGCGCAATCCTAACTGCTAATGAAAAAAATATCATCTCAAAAGCATGGGATAACCGTTACGGTGTGCTCATGGTTAGTGAGTTGGCTGAAAACTTGTCAGGCCAAAAACTAGGAAATGAACTTTATCTTGGTGCTAACGTCCAAGAAGAAGTTGGACTTCGTGGTGCCCATGCATCTACAACAAAATTTGATCCAGAAGTATTCCTTGCGGTGGATTGCTCACCAGCAGGTGATGTTTATGGTGGTCAAGGTAAGATTGGTGATGGAACCTTGATTCGTTTCTATGATCCAGGTCACTTGCTTCTCCCAGGCATGAAGGATTTCCTTTTGACGACTGCTGAAGAAGCTGGTATCAAATACCAATACTATTGTGGAAAAGGTGGTACAGATGCAGGAGCAGCTCATCTGAAAAATGGTGGTGTCCCATCAACAACAATCGGTGTCTGCGCTCGTTATATCCACTCTCACCAAACACTTTATGCCATGGATGACTTCTTAGAAGCTCAAGCTTTCCTACAAGCCTTGGTTAAAAAATTAGATCGCTCTACTGTAGATTTGATCAAAAATTATTAAACTGAAAAGATGGAGGTGATGGGTATGGAAGAACCAAACCTAGAAACCTTGATACGGGACCTTTACAATCATGCCCGTCAAAACTTGAGTGAAGATTTAGTGGCTGCACTCCTAGAAACTGCTAAGCAGTTGCCTAGCACCAATGAGCGATTGCTAGCAGTCCGACTTTCAGGGCTAGTCACACTTGAACTACTCAAGAATCCCAAGACTCCTGCGCCAGAGTTAGTCAATCTGGCCAGCTATATCCAAAAGGAAGAAGCTAGGTACAAGGGCGCAGCTGCCTCTTCCTTTATGATTGGAGAGCTATTTAAAATGCTTTGATTCGAAAGAATCAAAGCATTTTTTTATCTTATACTCTTCGAAAATCAAATTCAAACCACGTCAGCTTCACCTTGCCGTACTCAAGTACAGCCTGCGGCTAGCTTCCTAGTTTGCTCTTTGATTTTCATTGAGTATTAAATTTGTTCAGCCAAAACTTTTTCAGCAAGGTTCATAGCGTGGTCTGACACACGAGTGTAGTGTGAAATGATATCGATAAAGTTGACACCAGCTTGGGTAGAACATTCGCCGTTGTTGAGGCGTTTGATGTGTGTCTTACGAAGGACGCGTTCCATCTTGTTGATGGCTTCATGGCGTTCAATAAGAGCTTGAGCTTTTTCAAGGTCATTGTTTTCAACACTCTCAAGAGCATCTTTAACGAAATCGCTTGTTTGACGGTAAATATCTTCCAACTCTTCTAGGGCTGAGTTAGAGAATTGAACATTCTTGCGTTGCAAGTAGTCGTTAAGATTAATCAAAGCTTCAGCGTGGTCACCGATACGTTCCAAGTCTCGAGAAGAGTCAAGGATGTTGGTTAAGACTTCACTCTCTTTTTGACTCAATGCTTCACTAGAAAGACTAATGAGGTAACGAGTTAATTTCTCGTCGATTGTGTTGATAGCTTCTTCAGTTTTGTGTCCTTTTTCAGCTACTTTCTCGTCAGAATTGATGATGTAGTCGTAAGAAAGGTCAAATGCTTTAACCGCATAGTTTCCTAGGTGCAAGAGTTCTTTCTTGGCATTTCCTAGGGCGATAGAAGGAGCTTGCTTGATGAGTTGTTCATCCAAGTAAAGAGGTTCGTATTTTACAACTTCGTCTTCACCAGGGATTAGCTTAGTAACAAAGTAAGCCAGAGCACCGATGAATGGGAATTGTACAATGGTGTTACTTACGTTAAAGGCACCGTGTGAGAAGGCAATCGTCATCTCAGGTGAGAGGTGAAGTAGTGCCTGGAAGTACTCGATCATCGCAGTGAATGGGCCTAACAAGATCAAGCAGAGGATGGTTCCTAAAACGTTAAAGGTAACGTGTGTTGCTGCAACTCGTTTAGCAGAAATATTTGCTCCGGCTGCTGCGATAATAACTGTTAAGGTTGTACCGATATTATCTCCGAATAGGACTGGTAGTGCCCCTTTGAGGTCGAGGAATCCACCTGCATAAAGACCTTGTAGAATCCCGATGGTTGCAGAAGATGCCTGAATTAGAACGGTAATGACAGCACCAGCCACAACTCCCAAGATAGGATTTTGCCCCAAGGTAACCATGTATTCCTTGAACTGAGGCAAGTCTTTAAGAGGGCTCATCCCAGCACTAATGAGGTTGAGGGCGTAGAAGATACCACCAACACCAAAAAGGATACGTCCAATATTATTTGCAGTACGGTTTTTTGTAAAGAATAAGCACATGGTTCCAAGGAAAATCAAGGGTAGGGCATACTCGCCAAGTTTGAAACCGATGATGAAGGACGTTACGGTCGTTCCAATATTGGCTCCCATGATAATCCCGATGGCCTGTCTAAGGGTGAGGAGACTAGCACTAACCAGTCCAACCGTAATAACCGTTACACCTGTACTTGACTGGATGAGGGCAGTGACGACAATCCCCACTAAAACCCCTAAGAAGGGATTACTTGTGTACTTGTCAATGTAATATCGAAGGCGGTCTCCAGCAGCTTGTTGCAAACCGTCTCCCATGGTCTTGATACTATATAAAAATAGTCCCAGACCACCTAAAAAGTGAAAAATAATTTCCTGCCAATTAATGGACATTTTCTTTTTCCTCCGAAAAATAATCGCGGAATCTCTCCCATTCTATTTTAAAGGATAAAAGTAAATCTAACAAGTAGTAAATGCTCTTTTTTTGAGAAAATGTTGATTTTATTCAAAAAATGGTCAATGATTGTCTAATTTATATTAATTCTTCACTTCTTTATAGTTCTTGAGGGGCCAGTGTTGACTCTTTTTCTAAATATCGTAAAATAAAAATGACCTGTTCTGTGTATTTTTGGAACAGCTACTTTTTTAATTCAAAAATAAAGCGCTTACTTTTTGGAAGTCAAAGGAGAAAAAGATGAAGAATCCATTTTTTGAGAAACGTTGCCGCTATAGTATTCGAAAATTGTCAGTGGGTGCCTGCTCATTGATGATTGGTTCAGTTCTATTTGCAGGTCCAGCTTTGGCTGAAGAGTCTGTCGTTCCAGAAAATGGGACAACAACTACAGCAGTAGCTTCAGAGCAACCGTCAACCACTACTCCAGCAGAAGCAACTACACCAGCACCAGAAGTATTGAAAGAGCTAGAAGCAAGGGAAGACAAGACAAGCGAGCAGCCTGTTTCAGAAGAAAAGCCAACCTTGGATCAATTGACTGCAGTTGATAAGGAAGCAACTAATCCAGTTGCTGAAACGCCTAAGGCTGAAGAAACGCCTGCAACTACAGAAAATAAGCTGGAAGAAAAAGCTACTGTCGCTGACGTTCCTAAGAAAGAAGAAAAAAGTCTTCGACCAAAAGAAATTAAGTTTGACACATGGGAAGATTTGTTGAAATGGGAACCAGGTGCTCGCGAAGACGATGCTATTAACCGCTCTTCAGTAGAACTAGCCAAGCGCTATCGTGGATATGTGGTTAACGAAAAAGCTAATAAGGACGCTAAGGTTGAAGCTCTTGCTAACACTAACTCTAAGGCTAAAGACCATGCTTCTGTAGGTGGTGAAGAGTTTAAAGCCTACGCTTTTGACTACTGGCAGTACCTGAATTCCATGGTCTTTTGGGAAGGGCTCGTCCCAACTCCGGACGTGATTGATGCTGGTCACCGTAATGGTGTCCCTGTATTGGGTACCTTATTCTTTAACTGGTCAAATAGCATTGCAGACCAAGAAAAATTTGCTGCAGCCCTTCAACAAGACGAAGACGGAACATTCCCTATCGCTCGCAAGTTGGTTGATTTGGCCAAATATTATGGATTTGACGGCTACTTTATCAACCAAGAAACAACAGGTGATATCGTAACACCTCTTGGTAAGAAAATGCGTGACTTCATGCTTTATACCAAGGAATATGCTGCTAAAGTCAACCATCCTGTCAAGTATTCTTGGTACGATGCCATGACCTATGAATATGGTCGTTATCACGAAGATGGACTTGGTGAATACAACTATCCATTCATGCAAAAAGAAGGGGACAAGGTTCCTGCAGATCACTTCTTTGCCAACTTTAACTGGACTAAAGAGAAAAATGATTACTCTGTAACAATGGCGAAATGGCTAGGACGCAGTCAGTATGATGTTTTTGCAGGTTTGGAATTGCAACAAGGTGGTTCTTACAAGACAAAAGTGAAATGGGATGCCCTTTTTGATGAAAATGGCAAACTTCGCTTATCACTAGGTCTCTTTGCCCCTGATACTATCACTAGTCTTGGGAAGACAGGAGAAGACTATCACAAGAATGAAAATATCTTCTTCACAGGCTACCAAGGAGATCCAACTGGACAAAAACCAGAAGACAAGGACTGGTACGGTATTGCTAACCTAGTGGCTGACCGCACCCCAGCAGTGGGACGTACTTTTACAACATCCTTTAACACCGGACATGGTAAGAAATGGTTTGTGGACGGTAAAGTTTCTAAGGATTCTGAATGGAACTATCGTTCTGTATCAGGTATCTTGCCTACATGGCGCTGGTGGCAAACTTCATCAGGTGCTAAACTTCAAGCTGACTATGACTTTGAAGATGCTTACAATGGTGGTAACTCACTTAAGTTTGCGGGTGATTTAGCTGAAAATACCAATCAAGATGTTCGTCTCTACTCTACAAAACTGGAAGTAACAGATAAAACAAAACTTCGGGTTGCCCATAAGGGTGGTAAGGGAAGCAAGGTTTATGTAGAGTTTGCGACTCAGAAAAACTATACTTATGGTGGAGAGAATGCTCGTAAAGAACTGACTCTATCTGACGATTGGACAAAAGATGAATTTGACTTGAGTGCCTTGGCAGGTAAGACAATTTATGGCATCAAGCTTACTTTTGAAAATACTGCTGCCCTTAAGGATTATCAATTTAACTTGGGTGAGTTGACTGTAACAGATAATCAAGAGGCTCCTCAAGCACCAACAGCTCTAAAAGTAGCTAAGCAATCTCTGAAAAATGCCCAAGAAGCAGAAGCTATTGTCCAATTTACTGGAAATAAAGATGCTGATTTCTATGAAGTTTATGAGAAGGATGGCGATGCTTGGCGCCTATTGACAGGCTCATCTGCCACTACTATCTACCTACCAAAAGTTAGCCGTTCAGCTAGTGCAACTGGTACTAGTCAAGAGTTGAAGGTTGTCGCAGTTGGTAAGAATGGCCTTCGTTCTGAAGCAGCAACAACAAACTTTGACTGGGGGATGACTGTCCAAGACACAAGTCTTCCAAGACCATTAGCAGAAAATATCGTTCCAGGAGCAACTGTTATCGGAAGTACCTTCCCAGACACAGAAGGCGGCGAAGGCATCGAAGGTATGTTGAATGGTACGATCACCAGCCTATCTGACAAATGGTCTTCTGCTCAGTTGAGTGGTAGCGTAGATATCCGTTTGACACAACCACGCCGTGTCGTTAGATGGGTCATGGACCACGCTGGTGCTGGTGGAGAATCTGTCAACGATGGTTTGATGAATACCAAAGACTTCGACCTCTACTACAAGGATGAAGCTGGAGAATGGAAACTAGCCAAGGCTGTTCGTGGCAATAGAGCTCACGTTTCAGACATTACCCTTGATAGCCCAATTACGGCGCAAGAATGGCGTTTGCACGTTATTACATCTGACAATGGAACACCATGGAAAGCCATTCGTATCTATAACTGGAAGATGTATGAAACTCTTGATACGGAGAGCCAAAATATTCCAATGGCTAAAGTTGCAGCGCGTGTCCTAACGGACAATAAGATTCAGCTTGGCTTCTCAGAAGTTCCTGCTGGAGCTACCATCACAGTTTATGACAAGGCAGATTCACAAACTCCAATCGCTACCTTAAATACAGCAGTTGGAGGAGATTTGGCGACAGATCCATTGAGCTTTGAAAAACGTCCGAGCCTTCTTTACTATCGTACACAATTGCCAGGTAAAGAAATCAGTAATACTCTTGCTGTGACTATTCCTCAGGATGAGAGAAAGATTAAGGCTGTCAGCCTAGAAGTAGCACCTAAAAAGGCAAGTTATCAAGTTGGTGAGGAATTGAATCTTAAAGGTGGTCTTCTCCGTGTCAAATATGAGGGTGAAGAAGCAGATGAAGTCATCAACCTCAGTCATGCAGGTGTAGTTGTTAACGGCTATGATGCTCACCATCATGGTGAACAAGAGTTAACAGTAACTTATCTTGGTCTTCCAGTTGCAGGAAGCTTCAAGGTTCAAGTGACTGGTGAAGAAGCTGGTCCAAAAGAAGTCGCAGCCTTGTATATTAGCAAACAACCGAAAATTGATTACTTGGTAGGCGATGCTCTTGACTTATCAGAGGGACGCTTCAAGGTCTTGTATGATGATGAAACTGAGACAGAACATAGCTTTACAGACCAAGGAGTCGAAATTACAGGCTATGATGCTCAAAAAACAGGCCGTCAAAAACTCCAATTGCACTATCAAGGACAAACTGTCGAATTTGATGTTCTAGTATCACCTAAAGCAGCTGTCAACGACGAATATCTGAAACAAGAAATCACATCTGCTCAAGGACGCAAAGGAACGACAGCTTATACATTTGCGGATGCTGAAAAACAAGCAGCTCTCGTTGAGAAGATTGAAGCAGCAAAAGCTGTCCTAGAAAACCACGACGCTAGTCAAGAAGCAGTCAACCAAGCCTTGAACGACTTGAAACAAGCAGGTGCTGACTTGAATGGTGTACAGGTTTATCAAACAGCTAAGGAAGAGCTTGAAACTCTTCTAGGAAAAGTTCGTGAGAAAAATGCAGACGATCCAATCATCGCTCAAGCAGAAACTCTTATTGGCTCAACAAATCCAACTCCAGAAGCATTTGCCAACCTCAAGGAAGAACTCAATAAAAAACTCCTTGTTAAAGAAAGCCATCATGTAGGTAGCTTAGAAGAAGGCGAAACTGCCCCAACAGTTGAAGCACTACCTGAATTAGTGGTTGAGACAGAAACTCAAGCCTTCGAGAGTCAAGAACGTCCGTCAGGAGACCTCTTGTTGGGTGAACGTCGAGTCGTTCAGGCTGGTGCAGAAGGACAAATCCGTCATTTGATCGAAGTGGATGCCAAAGGCAACCGTACTCTTCTTAAGACAGAAGTAGTCAAGGAAGCAGTGGCAGAGATTACTGAGGTTGGTACTAAGGTAGAAAGCCGTGTTCAACCATTGGACGGTTCTGGAAATCTTGTTCTCGAAAAACTAGAATTGGAAGTGAAAGAAGAAGCCGTAGCCTTCAAACACCAAGAGCGTCCGACAGGAGAGCTTTTACTAGGTGAACGCCGTCTGGTTCAAGCAGGTGAGGCTGGTCAAATCCGTCACTTGATTGAGGTAGATGCTAAAGGCAGTCGCACACTTCTTAAGACAGAAGTCGTCAAGGAAGCCGTGGCAGAGATTACTGAGGTTGGTACGAAGGTAGAAAGCCGTGTTCAGCCACTAGATGGAGTCAAAGATTTGACAATTAGCAATCCAGCATTGGTGATTGAAGAAGAAAAAGTTGCATACGGCCATGAAGAAAGAGTAAATCCTAGCCTTCAAGCAGGAGAACGTCGAATTGTTCAGGCCGGAGTTGAAGGGCTTCGTAGAAATCTTGTAGAAGTTGATGCAGAAGGGAACCGCAGTCTGAAGGGGACAGAACTTGTCAAAGAAACTGTAACTGAGATTGTTGAGATTGGTCCAAAAGTGGATGTCAAAACTGACAAATCTCTTGCACCTGCTCCAGTAGTAGAAGCAGCTAAGCAGGAACCAGCAAAAACAGAAGCACAATCTGAAAAACCTGAAGGAAAACAACTTCCAAGTACAGGTGAAGGAGTAGATGCAAATCTAGTAGCTCTTGGATTGGTTGGAGTTCTAGGTGGCTTTGGACTACTCGCTCAAAAGAAAAAAGAAGATTGAGTTGAACTTCTAAATTACCGTCTGACAAGATAATAGTATTAAAAGGCAAGAGCCATTTTTGGTTCCTGCCTTTTTGCATTCTTAGAATGTTTGTGTTAAGATTTTTATTACTCCATAAGAAACCTTGTAATGAAATGTTTGCATGTTCTGCTTTTAATTTTTTTGGTTGTGTCTGTTTATAGAGTTATTTCTAGTAACTCTCAAGTAACTCTCATCAAGAATTGGTTTGGGGATAGGAAAGGAAAAAGACGATGAAATTGTTAAAAGTAGTCATTGCTGTAATCATTGTAGTAGTGAGCCTTGGCTTAGTAGTATTCATAGGAGCGAGTATGTATGCTGTTACTACAATCAATTTGCTATCTAACTCAGTCTATTATGCGCAACGGATGCCTCATAAGGAGGGGACAGAACCCGACTTAGTCATGTTGATTGAAAACATGGGGGAGATTTATACTCCGAAAATTGAAGGTATTCGCTATGATGATGGAGCGAAATTTATCGAAAATTCTATCGATTCAAGTGGTAATCCTACCAGTTTTGGTGAGTTTGATGGAGGTTATGGCTACAGTGATAAAAACGATGTGTCCTATAAGTTTGATAAGAATTTTGAGCTTGAGTGGACCCTCGATAAAGAGTATAAAGAAATTGATCTTGCAACAATTGATGAAACAAAGATAAAAGGAGAGATTAGAGAGACCCTTAAACCCATACTTGATGTACAATCTAAGCCCGTTGTCAATCTTCAATGGTTGTTTAATATGAAGTATCAGGATAGGTTTAATTAGAGATGCAGATAGGTCTTTAATTTGAAATTAAACTGAACAAAAGTGATTGAACTCTTAGAAATGCGATGCTGATATTTCTGAGAGTTTTTCTATCGCCATGCAAAACTTTCAAAATAGATTTTTAAAAATTGAACGGTTTCTGAAGAGTTAGTTCAAAAAATAAAGACACAACTCCAGACAGTAGCTCTTTCTCTATAAATGAGTAACATACCATAGATGAAGATAAAAACAGTGAGGGATTTCCTCAGAGAGTAAAGAGTAAGTTTAATTTACTAGAGAGACCTGTTTCAAGATAAAAGTTTAAGGTTTTGCTATCTCTTTTATTGATTTTGTGATATAATTAACACGTAAAAAAAATTAAGGAGTCTTTCCAAATGGCAAAATTGACTGTTAAAGACGTTGAGTTGAAAGGGAAAAAAGTTCTCGTTCGTGTTGACTTCAACGTACCTGTAAAAGATGGCGTGATTACTAATGACAACCGTATCACTGCAGCTCTTCCAACTATCAAGTACATCCTTGAACAAGGTGGACGTGCGATTCTTTTCTCTCACCTTGGACGTGTAAAAGAAGAAGCAGACAAAGCTGGTAAATCACTTGCTCCTGTAGCTGCTGACTTGGCTGCTAAATTGGGTCAAGAAGTTACATTCCTTCCAGGTGTAACTCGTGGTGCTGAATTGGAAGCAGCTATCAACGCTCTTGAAGATGGACAAGTTCTTTTGGTTGAAAACACTCGTTTTGAAGATGTTGACGGTAAGAAAGAATCTAAAAATGATCCTGAACTTGGTAAATACTGGGCATCACTTGGAGATGGTATCTTCGTAAACGATGCATTCGGTACAGCTCACCGTGCACACGCATCTAACGTTGGTATCTCAGCAAACGTTGAAAAAGCAGTTGCTGGATTCCTTCTTGAAAACGAAATTGCATACATCCAAGAAGCTGTTGAAGCTCCAGAACGTCCATTCGTGGCTATCCTTGGTGGTTCAAAAGTTTCAGATAAGATCGGTGTTATCGAAAACTTGCTTGAAAAAGCTGATAAAGTTCTTATCGGTGGTGGTATGACTTACACATTCTACAAAGCACAAGGTATCGAAATCGGTAACTCACTTGTAGAAGAAGACAAATTGGATGTTGCGAAAGCTCTTCTTGAAAAAGCAAACGGCAAATTGATCTTGCCAGTTGACTCAAAAGAAGCGAACGCATTTGCTGACTACACTGAAGTGAAAGACACTGAAGGTGAAGCAGTAGACCCAGGATTCCTTGGTTTGGATATCGGTCCAAAATCTATCGCTAAATTTGATGAAGCATTGACTGGTGCGAAAACAGTTGTATGGAACGGACCTATGGGTGTATTTGAAAACCCTGACTTCCAAGCTGGTACAATCGGTGTGATGGACGCTATCGTGAAACAACCAGGCGTTAAATCAATCATCGGTGGTGGTGATTCAGCTGCCGCAGCAATCAACCTTGGACGTGCAGACAAGTTCTCATGGATTAGTACGGGCGGAGGCGCTTCAATGGAACTTCTCGAAGGTAAAGTTCTTCCAGGACTTGCAGCTTTGACTGAGAAATAAGAATATAGAAAAAGGAGGACTCAGGTTCTCCTTTTTTTGCGCTCTTTTAAAGTTAAAGAGTACTGAGGGATAATTGGACAGAATCCAAAAAAAACAGTAAAATAGAGGAATACCAATCTAAATGAAATTTGAGTGATGAACGTGGAAAAAAGAGAGAATCTTACAAAAACAGCTATTTGCGGTATTATCAATGTTACCCCAGATTCTTTTTCTGACGGGGGCCAATTTTTTGCTATTGAAGAAGCCTTAAAACAGGCTAGAAAATTGATAGCTGAAGGTGCCACTATCTTAGATATCGGTGGAGAATCTACTCGACCTGGAAGTGGCTATGTTGAGATTGGAGAGGAAATCCAGCGTGTGGTTCCAGTCATTCAGGCTATTCGTCAAGAAAGTGATGTTCTGATTTCGGTCGATACTTGGAAAAGCCAAGTGGCAGAAGCAGCTTTAAATGCTGGTGCCAATATAGTCAATGACATTACAGGCCTTATGGGGGATGAGAAGATGGCAGAGGTGGTTGCCAGGGCTGGAGCTCAGGTGGTCATCATGTTTAATCCAGTCATGGCACGTCCTCAGCACCCTAGTTCACTTATCTTCCCTCATTTTGGATTTGGAGAGACTTTTACAAAGGAAGACTTGGCTGAATTTGAACAACTATCAGTTGAAGAATTGATGATAGCTTTCTTTGACCGTGCTCTAGTAAGAGCGAAAGCAGCAGGGATTTCGAAAGACAAGATCATGCTGGATCCAGGAATTGGCTTTGGTTTGACAAAGAAAGAAAATCTCATCCTCCTACGTGACCTTGATAAATTGCACGAAATGGGCTATCCTATCTTTTTAGGAGTCTCTCGCAAGCGCTTTGTCATCAATATTCTTGAAGAAAATGGATTTGAAGTAAACCCTGATACTGAAGCAGGCTTCCGAAATCGTGATACGGCTTCGGCTCATGTGACCAGTATTGCTGCCAGACAAGGTGTTGAAGTGGTGCGCGTGCACGATGTAGCCAGCCACAAGATGGCAGTTGAAATTGCGTCTGCTATCCGTCTGGCAGACCATGCGGAAAATTTAGATTTGAAACAATATAAGTAAGATGAATAAAAACGAAACCAATCAGTGGATTGCCCACTACCGCACAGACCAACCGCACTTTGGTTTGGAAAGAATGGTAGATCTTTTAGCTTTACGAAGCAATCCCCATCTTAAGCTTAAGGTTATCCACATCGGTGGAACCAATGGCAAGGGCTCTACTATAGCCTTTTTGAAAAATATGCTGGAAAAGATGGGGCTAAGAGTGGGAGTCTTTAGCTCACCCTATCTGATTCATTATAACGATCAGATTGCCATTAACGGCGAATCCATCCCAGAAGCGAGATTAGAGTACTTGATGGCGGATTATCGTTTACTACTTGAAGCGGAGCATGCTCATGCCTTGCAAGGAACGACAGAATTCGAGATTATCACTGCTATAGCCTATGACTATTTTGCTTCTGAACAAGTCGATGTGGCGATTATGGAAGTTGGTATGGGCGGACTTTTGGATAGCACCAATGTATGTCAACCCATCCTAACAGGTATCACGACCATCGGGTTGGATCATGTAGCGCTTTTAGGAGATAGCTTGGAAGCCATAGCAGAGCAGAAAGCAGGAATTATCAAACAAAGAGTTCCTCTAGTGACTGGTCGCATTGTCCCAGAAGCCTTGGCGGTTATTGACCAGATTGCAGAGGGAAAACAGGCTACTAGAATTGTTTATGGAAGATATTATCAGGTAAGCCATCATGAGAGTATTGTCACTGGAGAGGCATTTGACTATACAAGTTCTGTTAGACAAGGTCGCTTCCAGACAGGATTGCTTGGTTTGCACCAGATAGAGAATGCTGGAATGGCTCTAGCCTTGTTAGATAGCTATTGCCAAGCGACTGGTCGAGAATTGCCAGATAATGCTTTAGTGGCTCAAGCTTTAGAAGAAACAAGCTGGCCTGGACGCTTGGAAGTTGTTTCTAGAGAACCCTTGATGATTTTGGATGGGGCCCACAATCCCCATGCCATCAAGGCCTTGTTGGCTACCTTGAAAGAACGCTTTACGGACTATCAGAAGGAAATCCTCTTTACTTGTATCAAAACCAAGGCCTTGGAGGATATGTTGGACTTGCTAGAAACCTTGCCCGGTACTAAGATTACGCTAACTCATTTTGAGGATAGTCGGGCGACGGATGAAAAAGTCTTGAAAGAGATGTCTGATTCTAGAAATCTCAACTACCAAGATTGGCAAAAATTTCTAGACCAAAAATTATCAGAAAATGAAGAGAAAAAAACAGTTAGGATTATCACGGGTTCATTATACTTTTTAGCCCAAGTGAGAGCCTACCTAATGGAGAGGAAAAATTAGAATGGATACACAAAAAATTGAAGCAGCTGTAAAAATGATTATCGAGGCAGTTGGTGAGGATGCAAATCGTGAAGGTTTGCAGGAAACACCTGCCCGTGTTGCTCGTATGTACCAAGAGATTTTTTCAGGTCTTGGGCAAACTGCAGAAGAGCACCTGTCAAAATCCTTTGAGATTATCGATGACAATATGGTAGTGGAAAAGGATATCTTTTTCCATACCATGTGTGAACATCACTTCTTGCCATTTTATGGTCGTGCCCACATTGCCTATATCCCAGATGGGCGTGTAGCAGGTTTATCAAAGTTAGCTCGTACGGTGGAAGTATACTCTAAAAAGCCACAGATTCAAGAACGTTTGAATATCGAAGTTGCTGATGCCTTGATGGAGTATTTGGGTGCTAAGGGAGCTTTTGTTGTCATTGAAGCAGAGCATATGTGTATGAGTATGCGTGGTGTTCGAAAACCAGGAACTGCGACCTTGACTACAGTAGCTCGTGGTCTATTTGAGACAGATAAGGATCTTCGGGATCAGGCTTATCGTCTGATGGGACTATAAAAAATCCGCATCAAGCGGATTTTTCTAGAAAGGACTAGTTATGGATCAACTGCGAATTAAAGACCTAGAAATTTTCGCCTTTCATGGACTCTTTCCTAGTGAGAAGGAACTGGGACAGAAGTTTGTCGTTTCAGCCACCCTATCCTATGATATGACCAAGGCTGCGACAGACTTGGATTTAACTGATTCTGTCCATTACGGAGAACTTTGCCAGCAATGGACGACTTGGTTTCAGGAAGAAAGCGAAGACCTGATTGAAACAGTAGCCTACAAACTAGTAGAGCGTACTTTTGAAACCTACTCTCTCGTTCAAGAGATTGAGCTGGAACTTAAAAAACCATGGGCGCCTGTCCATTTACCACTAGATACTTGCTCAGTAACCATACATCGCCGCAAGCAGCGAGCTTTTATCGCCCTAGGAAGTAATATGGGGGATAAGCAAGCGAACTTGGAGCAAGCTATTGACAAACTGCGAGCTCGTGGCATCCATATTCTCAAGGAGTCTAGTGTGATTAGGACCGAACCTTGGGGTGGAGTGGAGCAGGATAGCTTTGCTAATCAAGTGGTTGAGGTGGAAACTTGGTTGCCAGCTCCAATCTTGTTAGAAACATTGTTGGCTATTGAGGCAGAAATGGGACGGGTCAGAGAGGTGCATTGGGGACCTCGCTTGATTGACCTAGATTTGCTCTTTGTAGAGGACCAGATCATCTATACAGACGACCTCGTCTTGCCTCATCCTTATATTGCTGAGCGCCTCTTTGTTTTAGAGTCTTTACAGGAAATAGCTCCGCATTTTATTCATCCAACACTGAAACAACCGATCCGCCACTTGTACCAAGGATTGAAAAAAATAAGAAAACTCTAGTTTCCTAAGTAGATAGAGGAGACTAGAGTTTTTAAAATAGGTCATTTTCTTCTGGTAGGAGAATGGTTTCCTTGCCATCCATATCTAGCACCAGAACTTTTGGTGGGTAGAGTGGATCAAAGGGATGATTAAAATCAAAGTCAATCGTAGTTGGTAGATGTTGACTAGAAAAACGAAAAGTGATGGAGCCTTCATGATTCAAAAGTCGAAATTCCAATTCATCTTCTAGCTCAAAAACATGCTTTAAAAAATGATCGATTATATACCAGATTGAGTCGATAACATCATCGGGTAGATTGGTCACCACACCGAAACTGGCACATCGTCTATGAGAATCTGTAAAAGCCATCCCTATCTCCTAATTGATTTTCTTATTATCATACTGCAAACTGCTAGAAAAATCAAGAAAAGTCAACTACCTTTAAAAAGATGAGAATGATTTTGAAATTTTTTCAACGAATCTTCATCAAATGCTTGAAAATGCTTACAATTAGTGGTAAAATGGAAACAGTGGAATCATGAAAACAAAATTTTCAAAGTAGAAAGGAAACGGAATGAACACAGATGATACAGTAACAATTTATGACGTTGCCCGAGAAGCGGGAGTGTCAATGGCGACTGTCAGCCGTGTTGTCAATGGCAATAAGAACGTCAAAGAAAACACCCGTAAAAAAGTCCTAGAGGTTATTGAACGTCTAGATTATCGTCCTAATGCAGTAGCACGTGGTCTAGCAAGCAAGAAAACGACAACAGTTGGAGTCGTCATTCCAGATATCACAAATACTTATTTCTCTGCCCTTGCTAAAGGGATTGACGATATCGCGGAGATGTACAAATACAACATCGTCCTTGCCAATAGTGATGAGGATGATGAAAAGGAAGTATCTGTGGTCAATACTCTCTTTTCTAAACAGGTGGATGGCGTTATCTTCATGGGTTATCATTTAACTGAGAAGATTCGCTCAGAGTTTTCACGCTCACGCACACCTGTCGTTCTTGCAGGAACAGTAGACGTAGAACACCAACTTCCAAGTGTCAATATTGACTATAAACATGCTACAGTTGATGCAGTCCGTCATCTTTTGAAGCGAAACAAAAAAATTGCCTTCGTTAGTGGACCATTAGTGGATGATATTAATGGCAAGATTCGCTTAGCTGGCTACAAAGATGCCTTAAAAGAAGCGGGAATCAACTACAGTGAAGGTCTTGTTTTCGAATCAAAATACCGTTATGACGATGGCTATGCCTTGGCAGAACGTTTGATTTCTTCTAAAGCAACAGCAGCTATTGTAACAGGAGATGAACTGGCAGCAGGTGTGTTGAACGGACTTGCTGACAAGGGAGTTTCTGTACCAGAAGACTTTGAAATTATCACCAGTGATGATTCGCAAATCGCGCGTTACACTCGTCCAAACCTAACCACCATTGCGCAACCTTTGTATGACCTCGGTGCTATTAGTATGCGTATGTTGACGAAGATTATGCATAAGGAAGAGTTAGAAGAGCGTGAAGTTCTTTTGCCACATGGTTTGGTAGAACGTCATTCAACTCGTAAAGATTAACAAGAAGAGGTCGGGATAAAAATCCCGACCTCGCTTTTTAGTAGCAGAAACTTTTTGGTCAATAGTTCAAGCATTAAGTTGGTGGTTGGAAGCTCTCGGAGTGAACTAGAAAACAAGACTTGATCTAGTAATTTCTATCTCACCGACTTTTTTATACTCAATGAAAATCAAAGAGCAAACTAAGAAACTAGCCGCAGGTTGCTCAAAGCACTGCTTTGAGGTTGTAGATGAAACTGACGAAGTCAGTAACCATACCTACGGCAAGGCGACGTTGACGAGGTTTGAAGAGATTTTCGAAGAGTATTATCCTTCCATATAGGCTCGTAATTCATCCCCTCTAAGGCCAGCATTGATAGCAATGAGGAGTTTGAGACGGGCCTTTTGAGCATTGAGCTCTTTGACAAAGAAGACACCAGCATTTTGCAGGCAAACGCCACCTCCCTCGTAGGCATAGACAGGTTCGGCAATCCCGTTAAAACAACGAGAGACCAAGGCGATTGGGAGTCCTTCTTGGATAAGGGCGTTCAATTTTTGTGCTGTTTCCTTGGGAACATTTCCAGCACCAAAAGCCTGAATAATAAGTCCATCCAGTTGATCAACGGGAAGTAAATCGAGGAGTTCTTCTGTCATACCGGCATAGACAGGGATAATAGGGACCAAGCCTTGAATCTTATCTAGGTCAAAACGAACACGGGGTTCAGCTGTTTTGAAGTAGAGAATCTCCTGTTTCATGATGAGACCAAGGGGGCCGTGGGTAGGAGTCTGAAAGGTACTAACATTTGTCGTGTGCGTCTTGGTCACATACTTAGCAGCGTGGATTTCATCATTCATCACGACCAAGACACCCTTATCAGCAGCCTTATCGTCACTCGCTACACGTAGGGCACTGAGATAATTGTAGACACCATCGCTTCCGAGTTCGTTGGAACTACGCATGGCCCCTGTTAGCACGATTGGTTTGTGAGGAACCTCCATAGTGTCAAGGAAATAGGCAGTTTCCTCCAAGGTATCTGTCCCATGTGTAATCACGAAACCGTCATAATGATCAGCCTCCTCTTTAATTTTTTGATAGAGGGCCAGCATATGCTTTGGTTTAATATGGGGACTTGGCAGATTAAAAAAGTCGAGGGCGTGGACTTCAACTCCCTCAAGTGGATTGGATACATGATTCATAGGGTTGTCTTGACTAGTCACAACAGCGCCAGAGTCATCGGCTTGCATGGAAATAGTACCACCCGTATGTAAAACAAGGATTTTCTTAGGCATGATTTACTCACTCTTTCTGAAATGTGGTATAATCATTGTATCACAAAAGGGGAGATTGAGGTAGGATGGAAGTCAAAGCTGTTTTTTTTGATATCGATGGAACACTGGTTAACGATCGCAAGAGTGTTTTGAAATCCACTAAGGATGCGATTAAGATTGTGAAGGAACAGGGGGTGCTTGTTGGAGTAGCGACAGGGCGAGGACCTTTTTTTGTTAAGGATTTAATGGAAGATTTAGATCTGGATTTTGCCATAACCTATAACGGCCAATATATCTTTAATAAAGACAGAGTCTTGTTTACAAGTCCTCTTTCCAAGTCTCATTTACGGCAGTTGATCACCTATGCCAAAAAAGAGGGCAAGGAGATTGCTCTTGGGACCAAGGATGCCATGCTGGGTTCGAAAATCATGTCTTTTGGCCTAGGTTCTTTTTCTCAAAGGGTGAGTCGTTTTGTCCCCTCTATGTTGACTCGTACAGTTAGTCATTCCTTTAATCGAATGGTGAGTAAGGTCGTTCCTCAGAAGGAAGAAGACTTGCTTCAGTTGATGAATCAGCCCATTTATCAAGTTTTGATGCTAATGACGCCAGAAGAATCTGAGAAAGCAGTAGCTGATTTTAAAGACTTGAAATTAACTCGTAGTAATCCTTTTGCAGCCGATGTCATCAACCAAGGAAATTCCAAGTTAGAAGGCATTCGCCGAGTCGGAAAAGAGTATGGTTTTGATCTCAATCAAGTCATGGCCTTTGGTGACTCGGACAATGACTTAGAGATGTTGGCGGGTGTTGGGATGTCAGTCGCTATGGGCAATGGTAGTAGTAGTGTCAAGGAAGTGGCGAAGCACATTACCACTAGCAATCAGCAAGACGGAATTCATAAGGCCTTGGAACATTTTGGTGTTCTGGCTTCAGAAAAAGTCTTTGTCAGCCGTGACTATCATTTCAATAAGGTCAAGACCTTCCATCACATGATGGACGAACGGACACAAGAAGAACCTCGAGCTTGGGATTTAGAAGGGGCAACTCATCGTGCGGACTTTAAGATTGAAGAATTGGTGGAATTTGTTAGAGCTGCTAGCTCTTCTGAGGAAGACTTCGAACAGGCAATCGGACAGTTACACCAAGCTCTTGATCAAGCAGCAGAGAAAGTAGTCAAGAAGACACCTGCTAAGCAAGATTTGGTAGGACAAGTAGATGCCTTGATAGACACCCTATACTTCACCTATGGTAGCTTTGTTTTGATGGGGGTGGATCCAGAGCGGATTTTTGACATTGTCCATCAAGCAAATATGGGTAAAATGTTCCCTGATGGAAAAGCTCATTTTGACCCAGTGACCCACAAAATCCTAAAACCAGATGACTGGGAAGAAAAATACGCTCCAGAACCAGCCATTAAAAAGGAAATTGAGCGTCAGATAAAGGCCTATGAACGCCACAAGGAAAGAGCTGATAAGAAGTAGGCGGTAGGAAAGGAAGACTTGAATGATGTTTTTATTTCCTAGCTCCAACTACGACATCAACAATTTATAATTGGTTGAATCTAGAATAGTACACTACGAATTCTAAAAAAACTTCTAGAAATTAAGTTGGCTTTCCCAATCTCTTTGTTTACATCTTAATTCAATCTACTATATAAAAAATGAGGTTAGGAGAAAAATCCCAACCTCATTTCTTTTTTATTACAAAGTTTTGTCCTTATCTCTAACGACGAGAAGGTCAACGCTGGTATGGCGTAGGATATATTCTGATGAAGAACCAACTAGCAGGCGCTCGAAAGCATTGAGCCCTGTTGCTCCAACCAAAATCAAATCAACCTTTTCTTTGTCTGGAATTGTTTTAGCTAAGAGAGTTTTAGGGTTACCCATCTCAATAACAACTTTTATGTCTGTGAGACCAGCATCTCTTGCACGCTTTTCATATTCTGCCATCAAATCGTTGGCCTCTACTTGCAATTCTTCGTAAACTTCAGCATCAAATGTTGAGATGCTTTGAAGAGCACGTGTGTCAATGACATGAGCAATAGTTAGTTTTGCTTGGTTACGCAGTGCTGAATGAACCCCTTTGATGAAAGCCAAGTCAGCTTCCTTAGAACCGTCAACTGCTACCATGATATTTTCATAACGTTGTGTCATAGCAAAAACCTCCTCATTCTTATTACCTTCATTGTATTCCTTTTCACTAAAAAAGTAAAGTAAAAAACGATAGGAATATAGATGCTTTTTGACTTTGACTTGGAGTTTGTTATAATAAAACTAGAAAAGCTAAGAGGAAGAGATATGACAAAAATCGCAGTATTATCGGATATACATGGCAATACGACAGCTTTAGAGGCTGTCGTGGCAGATGCGCAGAAGTCGGAGGTTGATGAGTATTGGCTCTTGGGAGATATCCTCATGCCTGGAACGGGACGAAAAAATATTCTCCAGACTTTGGAGACTTTACCCATCACTCTTAGAGTTTTAGGGAATTGGGAGGAGAGTTTATGGCGTGCCTGCCATCGTCGGTTAGATGAAACCAGACCCAGCCATCGTTATCTCTTACGCCAGTGTCAGTATATTATGGAAGAACTCAGCATTGAGGAGATTGAGGCACTGCAGAACTATCCCTTGCAAGTGCACCGCCAGTTTGGAGATTTGAAGCTAGGGATTAGCCACCACTTGCCTGATAAAAATTGGGGACGAGAGCTGATTCATCTTGGGAAGCAAGAGGACTTTGACCGTCTTGTCACCAATCCAGACTGCGATGTTGCCATATACGGGCATATCCATCAACAGTTTCTTCGGTATGGTAGTGGTGGACAGCTTATCCTGAATCCAGGTTCCATTGGTCAACCCTTCTTTTTATCTAAGAATTTACGCAAGGACTTACGTGCTCAGTACATGATTTTAGAGTTTGATGAAAAAGGCTTGAGAGATATCGATTTTCGTCGGGTCGATTATGATATTGAGGCAGAATTACAGCTAGCTAAAGACTTGAATTTACCATACTACCAAGTTTATTATGAAAGCTTGGTTAATGGGGTTCACCATACTCATAATCAGGAATTACTTCATGAAATTGCCCAAAGTCAAGGGCATGATGCAGAGTTGGATGACTGGCTTAGTGGTAACTCTTGACATTACAACTACAAGAGATATAATAAATATAAGTAAAAAACGAACTAGTCTAATAGAAAAAGGAGAACCTTATGCAAATTTCAAGTCGATTTACCATCGCGACCCATATGTTGATTATCATAGCCTTAAAAGGGAAAGAAAGTAAGGTGACTAGTGATTTTCTTGCTAGTAGCGTTGGAGTCAATCCTGTCATTATCCGTAAGACCTTATCTCAACTGAAAAAAGCTGAGTTGATTTCAGTTGCGCGTGGAACTGGTGGAGCGGCAATTATCAAAAATCTAGAGGATATCAGCCTTTTAGATGTTTACCAAGCAGTTGAGTGTCTAGGAAAGACAGGTCAACTCTTTAGTTTTCATGACAATCCCAATCCAGCCTGTCCAGTTGGTGCAAATATCCATGGGGTTTTAGATGAAAAATTACAAAAGATTCAGCTAGCCATGGAGCAGGAACTGAGTCAAACCAGCCTTGCCCAAGTAGTAGCGGATGCAGAAGCAAGGATAGAGAAATAAGAGCTTCTAGAAAGAGGCAGAACGTAGACCTACTCTATCAGTAATAAAAAAATTGCCCTTATAGAGGTTGGATACTATATAGTAAATACTCTTAGAAATGCTGACATAATGCTATTTTTAAGAGTTTTTTATTTTCTCTAGTAAAAGAAAGAGATTGAAGCAACTTGATCAAAATGAATCTTTTCTTTAATCTGAAGAGTTGAGGTATAAACATAATTTTAGTAGAATATTGAGTATAAATCTTTCTACAATAAAACGCATATTATCAAGTTTTTTAAACATCTGATAATATGCGTTTTTCTGATTTTAAAGACTTTTATCCCAGCTTTTTTTTACATGTCTTTATACTAAGGTGATAGATTTATAGAGTCCTTGCTTTTATTGTTCCTTTCTTGACTTGAGGAAGCTACCAAGGCCAAGGAGAGCTAGGAGACTGATTCCTGCAAACAGGAGTTTGTGATCGTTTTTGGTTCCTGTATTTGGAAGTTCAGCTTGTTTAGCTAGGGGAGCAGGTATAGTTTCCTTGTTAGAGTTGTCTACCGATTCGTTTTGAACCGCTTCTTTTACAGATGATGCTTGTGCTTCTTGTGATGGTTTTTCAGCTTGTGAATCAGTTGTAGCTTGGCTAGGTTTATGATCCGCATCCGCTACTTTTGCATCTGGTTTTGTAGAATCAGGTTTAGTTTGTGGAGCTGGATTTTGATGTTCCGGTTTGACGACTCGGTTTGGAGTATTGTCTTGGTCGTTATTTTGACCTTGCTCTTGTTTTAAGCTAGAAAGATCAAATTCTGGTTTTTCTTCCACAGCTGGGGCAACGATGGCACCGCCTTGAGCGATTCGAAGAACAGTAGCTGTAAGGGCATTTAATTTCAAGCCTTTTTCAGTCCATTCAAGTCCTCTCGGGTTGGCAATTCCGACTGGTCCTGCTTGGTTTTCATCTGCTAAAACTTCAGCATTTCTGAGGTGGACAAAGGCAGTTCCCAAGTTAAATTCACGAGCCTTATCATCCGCATTGACAAAGACTGCGTAGATATCTCCATTTGGAGCAGTGATTTGGTAGCCAATCACTACATCTTCTTTTTCCACACCATTTTGGCCTGGGACAGTGATGAGTTGGATACGGTCTTTGATATCTTGCAGACTCTTGAGTCGGAAGGCGTCTGTAGATTGACGAAGGGCAATCAAACCTTTCATGTAGTCACGGCTCTTGACATTTTCAGGGAAAGCTTTACCATCAGTTGCCTTGGTCCAATCAAACTTGTTGACAGCATCGCTAGAATCGTAAGAGTCATGGATGAAGTAAGGATAATCAAACGGGTTACCGTCCTTATCACGCAATAAGTGAGACTTGTTTGGGACCTTATCGTCTGGAACAGGAGTCTTGTAGGCTGGGTCTAGGAATTGTTTGGTACGTCCGTATTCCTGACCAGAGTGGATAAACGGAGTTCCTTGAGCAGTCAAGACCATGAGGTTTCCAAGTCGCAAACGACGATGGATTTCCGCATAGTTTTCAGCCTTGCTTGGGTCTTTTTTGATTGATTGGGCAATGATGTCAAAAAGGGTCAAGTTATCATGGGCTGCGATGTATTGAATCACATCTCCAGGGCTATCTGCTTCAAAGTTAGTTGGTTGAGCAATCAGATTTTTAAAGATGGTATTGAGATCACGTTTGCCACCTGTGATAAAGGCAGGTTGACCTTCGTTTGGATAACCAGACTTGAGGTTGTTACGGATGTCATCTGAAAAGACAGCAACAGTATCAGTATGCTTCATCCAATCTTGGTCAGCAGCTTTAGTAGGCATATTTTCATCACCAGAATAGGTTCTCCAACCTTCACCAAGCATGATGAGATTTGGATTGAGGGCGCGTGCAGCCTTGTAAGCTTCTTCGACAGAAGCTGCATCATGATCTCCCATCATATCGAAACGGAAACCATCTACTTTATAGGTTTCAACTAGATACTTGATAGAGTCTACCATGACGCGTTTAGACATGTAGTGGGTTGTTCCTAGACGACCACCACCAAAGCTAGTACGAGGTGTCCCGTCTGCATCCATGAAGTGGTAGTAGTTTGGCTCAAGGTCTTCAAAGATATCGACATTGGCAGTATGGTTGTAAACTACGTCTAAGATAGCACCCATGCCACGTTTATGGATTTCGTTGACAAGGTTCTTAAATTCTGCGATACGTTTTTCTGGGTCCTTAGGATCACTTGAGTACATACCAGTCAAGGAGAAGTAGTTTTGAGGGTCATAACCCCAGTTGTAGTTGCTGTTGCTTGAAGCATAGGCGGACAAGCGTTCATGGTTTTTCAATTCATTGACATAGTAGTAAGACAAGACGGGGAGGAGCTGGATGTGGGTTACACCCAAGTCTTTGAGGTAGTCTAGTTTTTCGATAAAGGCTTCAAAAGTACCAAATGGTTTAGTCAAATCTTTTGCGATAGCAGGATCTGAGGTAAAATCACGAACGTGAGCCTCGTAGATAACAGCATCTTCACGAGATTTGAAGTTATGAATCTTACCATAAGTCAGGTCTTGAGGTCCAAGTTTTGCTGGATCCACAAAAGCAGCTTTAGCAACCTTATGGGCAGCGTCTGTTTTGGATAGATCGCTGTTCCAAGCTGCCAGAGATTTAGCGTAAGGATCAAGTACGAGGACAGTCTTGCCTTGGCGCTCGATCTGGTAGTGGTAGTAGTAGCCAGTATAGTTGCTAATACCAAGTCCTGAATTCTCATCCAGGGTCTGTTTCCAAGTTCCTTTTTCTCCTTTTTTAAGAGCGACGGTTCCAACCACTTTTTCAGGATCTTTCTTATCGTAGATGACAACAGAAACTTTATCAGCACTTGGAGACCAGAGTGTCAGATCAACACGTTTGCCATCTTCTTTAAGATTAGCACCAAGAGGGCCATCGTAACTGTAAGTCTCATCTTTGAGACGCCAGCTTGAACGAGTTGTAAAACGGTCTGAATCATAGGCGACTGTATATGGGTTTTGAGTGTCAGAGAAATCACCGATGTAGGTTACTTTCTTACCTGCTTCATCAACTGTAACATCTGTGATTGTCACTTTATTGCCTAGGTGGTCTGTGATCGTTGAGCGTTTGAGAATGTCTTCTTTTTTTGCACCAACCAAGGTAGAAAAACTACTTTCAATACGGGACTTAGCCACATGTTGGGCACCAGTCATACGGATATCGTGTACATAGTAAGGGTTGGTGTAGATCGTTTCGTCATCATCCTTAAGGAAGATTTGACTGTGGTTTTTCAGGTCAGTAAATTTATAATCTTCTTTTCTGATTTTCACATCATCGCCTTTCTTACTCTCATCTAATAGTAAAAATCCAAATTCTCTCGCTGCTTCATTGAGCGGAATGTCGATGTAGCGTCCATGTTTTCCACTTGCAGTAAAGTCTGTGCCGTCAGGCCATTCACCATTGCTTGGAGTCTTCACATCTCCCCAGTACCAGAGAGATTTCTTGTCATAGTTGCCATCGGTGCGAAAATAGTTGACGCGGATTGTTCCCGCAGGCTGAGGTTGGTAGTTGTGGACCTTGTAGTCCTCATCAAGCCAAGCTTCATTCATCTTTGGAGAGAGGCGTTCTACCGAACGGTCTCCGGTAAGGTTGTCACCTTTGGTGTTGTTAATGAGGAAGCTGATTTTCTTAGCTTGTTCATTTTTTAGTTTGACATCAAGGTAGTAGCCGTAGTCGTCTTTCTTGGCATCCTTGAAGGACTGGGCGCCATTTGGCCAGTTCTCAGATGGTTTTTCAACATCATCCCAAGTCCAAAGACCTTGCGAATCTTGGTTTTCTTGAGGAAGTTTTTTGACGTGGATACGGAAGTAGTTGTCTTGGATTGGATTTTCAGCTACAGTGTCTGCTGGCGCAGCTTTCTCAGTAGCTAGACTTGATACTTCTGTTTTCTCGTCTTTATTGGTTGGAAGGCTTGCAGTTGCTTCAGTTGTAGCTGTTTCAGAAATTGCTACTGGCTCAGATGTTTTAGAATCTAGGGAAGCGTTTGCATCTTTGTGGTCCAAAATAGACGTTTTTTCCTCAGCTTGGCTGGTTTCTGTAGTAGCTGGGTTCGCACTAATAGCGCTTACATTTTCTTGTGTGCCAAGACTAGTTTCAGCTGCAGCTACAGAAGGTGTTGTTAAAGCAAGGAGGATAAAGCTTGCTCCAATAAGGACAGAGCCAGTTCCGTTTTTCAGAGAACGGATACTGTAAACCATTTTTTTATCTGGTTGAGATGACGTGTTTTTCATAGACACTCTCCTATCATTTATTTCTATCCTAGTATAGCATGGAGTAAAATTTTATGCAATCGTTTTCTTTTGTTTTGTAGGTGAGAAATCAGACTAGGTGAAAAATCATCCTCCATTAAAATCAAAGCCCCTTTTTGTTGATAGTCTACTGAAGAAATATCCTAGCTTAAGTATAAACATTGAAATTGACCAGCTAATCAGTAGATCTTGCTATATTCTAGCAAAGTAAGGAAAAGTCTTTTGTTAGACAAAAATATATATGCTTGCGTAGCTAAATAAAATCTGAACAAATTTACTAGAGAAGTTAAGTCAATTTCTAGCAATTTTTTAGAATTCACAATGCAGAGTAGATTGAATCTAGAACAGTACACTATGACTGCTAAAAATATTTCTAGAAATAAGTTTGACTTTCCTAATCGAATTGTTCATATCTTATTTGAATCTACTATAGTGTTTTCTATTTAATCTGCTACACAACAAAATTATAGTATATTGAATCTAGAACAGTACATTAAGGCTGCTAAAAATATTTTTAGAAATAAGTTTGACTTTCCTAATCGAATTGTTCATATCTTATTTGAATCTACTATAGTGTTTTCTATTTAATCTGCTACACAACAAAATTATAGTATATTGAGTCTAGAATAGTACACTACGACTGCTAAAAATATTTCTAGAAATAAGTTTGACTTTCCTAATCGAATTGTTCATCCCTTATTTCAATCCACTATGTTGTAAATGAGCAGAAATTTATCAATAAGTGCGAATCCATTGTTGAAAGTAATACTCAATGAAAATCAAAGAGCAAACTAGGAAACTAGCCGCAGGTTGCTCAAAACACTGTTTTGAGGTTGTGGATAAAACTGACAAAGTCAGCTCAAAGCACTGCTTTGAGGTTGCAGATGGACGTTGACGCGGTTTGAATTTAGTATAAAAACGCATAATATCAAGTTTTTAAGATGCCTGACATTATGCGTTTATATCTATTTTAGCCTGCTTACTTGGTCATAAAACAGAGGCTATTTTGAAAGTTTACCAATGGAAAGAGTATTGAGTTCATTGACGACTTGTAGATTAGCCATACGGCCTACGTTCATGACTTTCGGATGAACCAATCCTTCAATATCAAAGTTTGTAATGATGGCATCGTAACCCGCTTCCATGATTTCATTGACATTGAGTGTCGCTTTATCCCATGTTTCAAAGTGAATGTTTTTAGAGGTGTAAAATTGATAGAGTGAAATCAAAGCCTGAGGATGGGCAAAGTCAAACTCACTCAAAACAAGAACACGAACCTTGGTTTGGTGCTTTAGGAGTTGTTCCATTAGATCAGTTGCGTGGGTTAAAAGAGTATAGACTAAATGGAGTACAGCGTGAAGTTGCTCCTTTTGTCCCAAGCTAGACTTATAGCGCATCATTTCAAAACTAGCTGCTTCGTAAAAATCTGGGAAGAACTTTTTAATCTTATTCAGTGCATAAGATTTGTTATGAGAAATGATAGATTCTGAGTTGATTTCTTGACGCTCTAGAAATGCAGTGTTATGCAAGTGCCAAATCAATTGATCGGTATTTGAAAAGTGGACATCAAACTGTCGGGTAAGATTGTCGAGGACATCTCGAGCTGAGTGATAGGAGTGATCGACTTTCTCATTGTCTTTCCGCGCCTCTAGGAAATCCTCGACCGTGAAGAAAATCCCCTCTTGAGTATAGGAGCTGAAAATTTGGTCAATGGTTGTAAAATCGAGTGTGATTCCAAGACGATCACCAAGAGATTGCAATTCCTGCTGGAAGTTTGAAAGTTGACTAAAAATAGGGCGAAGAGAGTCAAACTCGATTTCCCCTTTAGGTCTCGGTAAAATCTTTGCTCGATGGAGATTGACTGCAATTTGTGTCTTCAGCTGAAACATATTTTGGTAGGTGATAGGATAGCCTGTGACCTTGACAAAAAAAGTCACAAATTCATCCACATCTTCAGAAGAGAAAGGAAATGGCCATTTGAAGAAACCATAGGCTTCATGGAAATATTGGGCAAAAAAGAAGCGAATGTCTCTTTCGTCTCCAATAATTGAAATAGGGGTCACCTTGAGCTTGAATTTATATTTTGACTGCAGAATATTATTGATTTCAGCAACCTTCTTACGAAGTGAGGGAAGAGAAATATCAAGCGTTTCAACTAGGTGCTCGAAAGTAAATGGTTCTTCTAATAGGAAGAAAGCTTTGAGTACCTGAAAATTAACAGACTCTTGCAAAATGTGTCTATAAATTCGCTCAATACCAAAGTTCTGTTCGTTCGTTAGTCGGATACCAGCAGTTGATGATAAAATATCAAAGCAAGAAAGTTGCTCGCGCATTTCTTTGATATCGCTTTTGATGATGCGTCCATTCAGATCTAGAATATCAGCCAAGGTGTCAATATGAATCCATTCTTGGTTCTCAAATAAGTATTCTAGAATTTTTAATTGTCTCTGTTCTTTGTGAGATAATAGTTCTCTCATGGGAAATACTCCTTGAAAATATAAAGTATTATAAACAAAAAAAGATAAAAAAATTATCAGGGCTTTTCTCTATTATAGCATGTTTTCGAAAAAAACTTTTAAAAATCGTTTATAAATTATCAAATTTTATAATAATTTTACTAAAAAAAGAGTAAATTTGGAAATGATTTGTACCTAGGATTTTTTTTTTTTCTAAACAAACAAAGTGATTGACTGTTTTGCCTCTATATTTTATAATGGTAACGTATGTAAAACACATGCGACTCTAATAAAAAATAAATAGGAGATAAGAATGTATTTTAATCGTAAAAATGCAGAGCAGAAGAACTGGCGTATGATTAAAAAAGGAAAACATTTCCTTTTTGGTTGTTCGCTTGTTTTTGCGGTCGGAGCTAGCTTAGCTACTCAAACGGTCCATGCAGACACAGCATCGGAATCTACAGTTGAGAGTGGCTCAAAAGCTAAAGAGGCTAAGCCTGGATATGGTGGAGAAACGGGGACTTATGAAGCTCCTGCTGCTGTGGCAGAGACTCAGCCAGCAACAGTTGAAAAAGCAGTGGTAGCGGAAAACACTACTGCTAAAACAGCTAACAAAGAAGCTTTGACCCAGTTGGTCGAAGAAGTGAAAGGCTTGGACAAAGCAGGAAAGACAGAAGACTCTCTTTCTCGCTTGAACACAGCACTTGAACAAGCACAAAATGTTTTGGCAAATGCAGAAGCTAGCCAAGACCAAGTGGATGCAGAGTACACTGCTCTTGAAAAAGCGCTAGCTCAACTTGTTGAAAAAGAAGCTAAAGAAGCGAAAACTGAAGCAACAAGTGAGGTTACAACTGAGGAAGCAGCGCCAGCAGAACCAGTTCGTTCAAGAAGAGGAAAACGTGATCTAGGGTCATCACGTGCAGCAAACCGTTCAGTTGACGGATCAGTCGCTGAAGGTGAATTTGCTGGTGCGGGTGTCAAGCAGTTTCAGTCAGTTCGCTACAGTGTGGATGGAGACACAACAACTTGGACAATTAGTGTTGTACCGCAGCATAAGAATCACCAAGCTGCTGGCTTGGTGGTCGCATCAGATGATACAATTCAAAGTATTACTGTCGTAGATCGTGGGCCTAATGCTGGACGTCTGAATGAGGATTATTACGTTGAGAAAGATTTTGGAAAGCTCCCTGCTATGAGCAATCACAAAGCTTTGGCGTCTCATTATAAATACATTGGTGGAGGAGTTCCTGATTCGCTTACCTATAGTGTAGTGACTAAAGGGACCCGTCACAATCTGTTTGCTCGTTTTGCAACAGCTATTGTAAAAAACTCACTAGAAAATGGTGGGATGAATGGTTCATCAGCTGTTAAAAATCGTACTTCAGACTTCCCAGAAGTCGGTATCAATCTTTCATCAAGACTTGCACCACAACCAGGAGTCAACAACACCTACACCCAAACAAATGACACGATTACAGTGCCTACTATAGCTTCTACAGATACAGTCTTGACAGGTACAGGAACACCAGGTGCCCGCATCAATATTAAGAGTGAGGGTAAAACTGTTAATGATAGTACCGTAGTTGGACAGAACGGACAGTGGTCATTCCCAATTACTATTGGTTTGAATAGTAACGTTACTGGTGGGGCACAGCTGGTTCCTGGGAGTCAAATCAGCGTTAGCCAAACAGTTGGTGGAGTAGAAAGTGCTGCTACACCTGTAAACGTCTCTCTAGGTCACTCAGAGATCGTTCCATCATCTAAATCAAAACAACAAAATAATCTTGTTGAAAATGATAGAAACGTTACCTTGAAAGTACCGCATGATGCAGGAGCAGCTTATTTCAAATTTACGGACGCAGATGGCAATGCTCGAGAAGTTGTGCTTAAACGTGATGCTGTTCCAGGCAACTGGCAAGTAACAAACAGTGCACTTGCAAGTGTTGCTTCAAGTGATCAAGGAGCCCACTACTCAACGATCAACTTGACCTTGAACAAAGATATGAAAGCTGGAACAACAGCACGAGTTATCTCTAACATGAAAGAAGGCAGCTACTCAAGTCTTCAAGGATGGCAATCACGTGACGTTGAAGAAGCTCCAAAAGAAGAGACTCCAGCACCACAGCCACAGCCACAACCACAACCACAACCAGAACCATCAAAACCAAACACTCCAGCAGTGGATAGCGCAACTGCAACTAGTGGTCCAGAAATTGTCAATGACTTGGCAGGTAAAGCAAGTACACCAGCTGATGTAACAGTGAAAGCACCAGCAGGTTCAACTGTTAAACTTTACAACAAAGATGGCGTTGTGATCGGTGAAGCGGTAGCTAACGATCAAGGTGTAGCAACTGTTCACCCTACAAACAGCCTTCCTGAAGGAGAGATTACTGCGACTTCAACACCAGCAGGTGGAACAGAGTCAGCTAAGAGTGCACCGATTACAGTTACAAAAACACCAGTGACTGGTGAAGGTGGAGGAGTTAGTGGTGATAGCTACACTCAACTTATGGTTACAGCGAAACATATTACAGTTTACCCAGGTGATCCTGTCAATGTGACAATTCAAGCAGCAGCATCACCGTCAGTTCAAAAATTTTGGATTCCTAATAATCCTTATTTGGCAACAGGACTAGAATATGTGGGTGATCCTAGTGGTGGTTTCCTGACTACAGCTGGCTCAAATACTTATAGACAGCGTAAGGTGTACTATCGTGGGAACGTTGCTATGACGCAGGCTGCAGGCAGTCGCACTGCTACCTATGCTGTTCAAAATAAAAATGGGAAAGTAGTAACGAGAAATCTTACGATTACAGTCCTCGAGTCAGCTAAGAAGTATGAACCTGTTGCAGGTACAAAAGTAGAAGTTGCTGATCCTAACAAGCTTAGTGAAGATGACAAAAACAAGATTATCGACTCAGTTAAAACTGCTAACTCAAGTCTTCCAGCAGATGCGGCATACAGTGTAGATGAAAAAGGGAACCTTACCATCACTTATCCTGATAAATCAACAGATAAGATTGCAGCAGCATACTTGGTTACACCTGCAAAAGACACCACAGCACCAGACCAACCAGTTGTGAACACAGACCTTACAGGAAAAGCAGGTACTAAGACTCCGGTTGAGGTTACTGCAGAAAAAGGTTCAACTGTTGCCCTTTACGATAAAGATAACAACAAAATCGGTGAAGCAACTGCAGGAGAAAATGGCAAAGCTACAATCACACCAACAGTTGATATTCCAGCAGGTGCTGTAACAGCCAAAGCAACTGATGCGGCAGGTAATACATCAGTAGCAAGTGATCCTAAAGTTGCGACAGATACAACAGCTCCAGCGAAACCAGTAGTGAATACAGATCTAACAGGTAAAGCAGGAACTAAGACACCAGTTGAAGTAAGCGCAGAACCAGGCTCAACTGTTGCCCTTTACGATAAAGACGGCAACAAGATTGGTGAAGGAACAGCTGGTAGCAATGGTAAAGTAACAATTACTCCAAAAGTTGATATTCCAGCAGGTCCTGTAACAGCCAAAGCAACTGATGCAGCAGGTAATGAATCAAAACCAAGTGATGCTAAAGTTGCGACAGATACAACAGCTCCAGCGAAACCAGTAGTGAATACAGATCTAACAGGTAAAGCAGGAACTAAGACACCAGTTGAAGTAACTGCAGAAAAAGGTTCAACCGTAGCCCTTTACGATAAAAACAACAACAAGATTGGTGAAGCAACTGCAGGAGCAAATGGAAAAGCAACGATTACTCCAAAAGTTGATATTCCAGCAGGTAATGTAACAGCCAAAGCAACAGATGCGGCAGGTAACACATCAGTAGCAAGTGATCCTAAAATAGCAACTCCAGCACGTGAAAACGTAGCACCAACAGTAGAGATTCCGTATTCAGATCCAGCTCCAAACAAAAAAGAAGTTTATCTTTATACTGGTGAAGATGCAGACGTTGATATTACCTTTAATGATGATTCTGGAAAAATTAAATCAGCTTCACTTAAAAAAGGTGGAAATATTGCCTTAAATAATATTGATGGGAACCCAGAAAAACAAGATAATGAATTTGGATATACTGTAACAGCGATTAATTCTGAAACTGCTACACCAGCAAAAATTAAAGTAACAGGTCGAGTTTCTGGTCTTGATGATAGATTGCCAAAAACAGAAAACGACTCTTTAGAGCTTGTAACACGTTTTGCCACTGCAACTGATACTGATGGAGCATTAATCAATAATACTGCGGTAAAAACTAAGAAAAATGGAGAGGTTGTTGGTTCTTACTTAACTGACCCAGGTGCAGTAACTTTCGTATTAAAAGCACAAACTAAGAAATATGATATCAAAACTCCAGCATCGGCTGATAAAGTAACCGTATCAGATGCTAACAATGTTACTGATAAAGAGTTTGAAAAAATTAAAGAGAAAGTTAAAGTTGAATATTCTCAAAACAATCCAGATGCACGTTTAGCTGACAAAAAAGGTGAAGAAGTAAAAGATGCTTCAAAAGTTGTTGATAAAGTAGAAAAAGAAGGAAACAAAGTTGTTGTAACCTATAAAGATGGTTCTAAAGATACAAAACCATTGTCAGAATTTGTAAACGTAGCTCCAAAAGTAGAACTTCCATACTCAAATCAAGCTAAGAAAGAAATCTATGTTTATACAGGTGAAAACACTGATTTAACATTCAAAGCATCAGACAACACTGCTGTTAAAGATATGTATGTACGTGGTCCTGGTGGTATTGGAAAAGATAATACGGCAGATTACGGTTTCACAACTGGAAAAATCGAGAATTCAGCAGTCACTCATGGTGATGGTACTGTATCAGGTGCTACAGCTACTATTAAGATGACAGGTGTTACAACACTTAAAGCTCCAAACCATTGGACAAGTTTTGTTGTTGCTAATGACAATGATAATGCACCATCAAATACAGATTTTAATGCATTAGATAAAAATCCGAATGCAACTCAGACTCCAGGATATGTTCACTTTATCGTTAAATCTCAAACAGATAAGTACGATATTGCAACTCCAGCCCCAGCTGATAAAGTTGAAGTAGCAGATCCAACTAACGTAACAAACGATGACTTAGATAAAATCAAAGAAAAACTGAAACTTGAGTACAACAAGAAAAATGATGATGCGAATATCGCAAAAGATACTCCAGTTGATAAAAATGGTAAGATTCAATCAGTCAAAAAAGATGACAAAGGAAATCTTGTAGTAACATATACAGATGGTTCTACAGATACAAAACCATTGTCAGAATTTGTAACTAAAAAACCAGCAACACCAGAAAAACCAACAGATGCAGATAAGAACGAGCCAAAAGCTAAGGACCAAACTGTTAAAGTTGGCGAAGAACCAAAAGCAGAAGATTCAATTGAGAACTTCAAGGGACTTCCAGAAGGAACAACAGCTAAGTTCAAGGAACCAGTAGATACAAAAACACCAGGTGATAAAACACCAACAGTCGTTGTAACCTACCCAGATGGATCAACAGAAGAAGTTCCAGTTAAAGTAACTGTTGAAAAACCAAGTTCAGAACCAACAGATGCAGATAAGAACGAGCCAACACCAAAAGCTCAAACTGTAGACAAAGGAACTGAACCAAAAGCAGAAGATTCAATCGGTAACTTGAAAGATCTTCCTAAGGGTACAACAGTAGCCTTCAAGGAACCAGTAGATACAACAACACCAGGTGAAAAACCTGCGACAGCAGTTGTAACTTACCCAGATGGTTCTAAGGAAGAAGTTCCAGTTAAAGTAACTGTTACAGACCCAAGTTCAAAACCAACAGATGCAGATAAGAACGAGCCAACACCAAAAGCTCAAACTGTAGATAAAGGAACTGAACCAAAAGCAGAAGATTCAATCGGTAACTTGAAAGATCTTCCTAAGGGTACAACAGTAGCCTTCAAGGATCCAGTAGATACAACAACACCAGGTGAAAAACCTGCGACAGCAGTTGTAACTTACCCAGATGGTTCTAAGGAAGAAGTTCCAGTTAAAGTAACTGTTACAGACCCAAGTTCAAAACCAACAGATGCAGATAAGAACGAGCCAACACCAAAAGCTCAAACTGTAGATAAAGGAACTGAACCAAAAGCAGAAGATTCAATCGGTAACTTGAAAGATCTTCCTAAGGGTACAACAGTAGCCTTCAAGGATCCAGTAGATACAACAACACCAGGTGAAAAACCTGCGACAGCAGTTGTAACTTACCCAGATGGTTCTAAGGAAGAAGTTCCAGTTAAAGTAACTGTTACAGACCCAAGTTCAAAACCAACAGATGCAGATAAGAACGAGCCAACACCAAAAGCTCAAACTGTAGATAAAGGAACTGAACCAAAAGCAGAAGATTCAATCGGTAACTTGAAAGATCTTCCTAAGGGTACAACAGTAGCCTTCAAGGATCCAGTAGATACAGCAACACCAGGTGAAAAACCTGCGACAGCAGTTGTAACATACCCAGATGGTTCTAAGGAAGAAGTTCCAGTTAAAGTAACTGTTACAGACCCAAGTTCAAAACCAACAGATGCAGATAAGAACGAGCCAACACCAAAAGCTCAAACTGTAGATAAAGGAACTGAACCAAAAGCAGAAGATTCAATCGGTAACTTGAAAGATCTTCCTAAGGGTACAACAGTAGCCTTCAAGGATCCAGTAGACACAACAACACCAGGTGAAAAACCTGCGACAGCAGTTGTAACTTACCCAGATGGTTCTAAGGAAGAAGTTCCAGTTAAAGTAACTGTTACAGACCCAAGTTCAAAACCAACAGATGCAGATAAGAACGAGCCAACACCAAAAGCTCAAACTGTAGATAAAGGAACTGAACCAAAAGCAGAAGATTCAATCGGTAACTTGAAAGATCTTCCTAAGGGTACAACAGTAGCCTTCAAGGATCCAGTAGATACAACAACACCAGGTGAAAAACCTGCGACAGCAGTTGTAACTTACCCAGATGGTTCTAAGGAAGAAGTTCCAGTTAAAGTAACTGTTACAGACCCAAGTTCAAAACCAACAGATGCAGATAAGAACGAGCCAACACCAAAAGCTCAAACTGTAGATAAAGGAACTGAACCAAAAGCAGAAGATTCAATCGGTAACTTGAAAGATCTTCCTAAGGGTACAACAGTAGCCTTCAAGGATCCAGTAGACACAACAACACCAGGTGAAAAACCTGCGACAGCAGTTGTAACTTACCCAGATGGTTCTAAGGAAGAAGTTCCAGTTAAAGTAACTGTTACAGACCCAAGTTCAAAACCAACAGATGCAGATAAGAACGAGCCAACACCAAAAGCTCAAACTGTAGATAAAGGAACTGAACCAAAAGCAGAAGATTCAATCGGTAACTTGAAAGATCTTCCTAAGGGTACAACAGTAGCCTTCAAGGATCCAGTAGATACAGCAACACCAGGTGAAAAACCTGCGACAGCAGTTGTAACATACCCAGATGGTTCTAAGGAAGAAGTTCCAGTTAAAGTAACTGTTACAGACCCAAGTTCAAAACCAACAGATGCAGATAAGAACGAGCCAACACCAAAAGCTCAAACTGTAGATAAAGGAACTGAACCAAAAGCAGAAGATTCAATCGGTAACTTGAAAGATCTTCCTAAGGGTACAACAGTAGCCTTCAAGGATCCAGTAGACACAACAACACCAGGTGAAAAACCTGCGACAGCAGTTGTAACATACCCAGATGGTTCTAAGGAAGAAGTTCCAGTTAAAGTAACTGTTACAGACCCAAGTTCAAAACCAACAGATGCAGATAAGAACGAGCCAACACCAAAAGCTCAAACTGTAGATAAAGGAACTGAACCAAAAGCAGAAGATTCAATCGGTAACTTGAAAGATCTTCCTAAGGGTACAACAGTAGCCTTCAAGGATCCAGTAGACACAACAACACCAGGTG
Source organism: Streptococcus sp. DTU_2020_1001019_1_SI_AUS_MUR_006 (assembly GCF_032340315.1). Lineage (NCBI taxonomy): Bacteria > Bacillati > Bacillota > Bacilli > Lactobacillales > Streptococcaceae > Streptococcus > Streptococcus sp. DTU_2020_1001019_1_SI_AUS_MUR_006. The sequence continues at coordinate 805,640 of NZ_CP135436.1, forward strand.
AAAAACCTGCGACAGCAGTTGTAACTTACCCAGATGGTTCTAAGGAAGAAGTTCCAGTTAAAGTAACTGTTACAGACCCAAGTTCAAAACCAACAGATGCAGATAAGAACGAGCCAACACCAAAAGCTCAAACTGTAGATAAAGGAACTGAACCAAAAGCAGAAGATTCAATCGGTAACTTGAAAGATCTTCCTAAGGGTACAACAGTAGCCTTCAAGGATCCAGTAGACACAACAACACCAGGTGAAAAACCTGCGACAGCAGTTGTAACTTACCCAGATGGTTCTAAGGAAGAAGTTCCAGTTAAAGTAACTGTTACAGACCCAAGTTCAAAACCAACAGATGCAGATAAGAACGAGCCAACACCAAAAGCTCAAACTGTAGATAAAGGAACTGAACCAAAAGCAGAAGATTCAATCGGTAACTTGAAAGATCTTCCTAAGGGTACAACAGTAGCCTTCAAGGATCCAGTAGACACAACAACACCAGGTGAAAAACCTGCGACAGCAGTTGTAACATACCCAGATGGTTCTAAGGAAGAAGTTCCAGTTAAAGTAACTGTTACAGACCCAAGTTCAAAACCAACAGATGCAGATAAGAACGAGCCAACACCAAAAGCTCAAACTGTAGATAAAGGAACTGAACCAAAAGCAGAAGATTCAATCGGTAACTTGAAAGATCTTCCTAAGGGTACAACAGTAGCCTTCAAGGATCCAGTAGACACAACAACACCAGGTGAAAAACCTGCGACAGCAGTTGTAACTTACCCAGATGGTTCTAAGGAAGAAGTTCCAGTTAAAGTAACTGTTACAGACCCAAGTTCAAAACCAACAGATGCAGATAAGAACGAGCCAACACCAAAAGCTCAAACTGTAGATAAAGGAACTGAACCAAAAGCAGAAGATTCAATCGGTAACTTGAAAGATCTTCCTAAGGGTACAACAGTAGCCTTCAAGGATCCAGTAGACACAACAACACCAGGTGAAAAACCTGCGACAGCAGTTGTAACTTACCCAGATGGTTCTAAGGAAGAAGTTCCAGTTAAAGTAACTGTTACAGACCCAAGTTCAAAACCAACAGATGCAGATAAGAACGAGCCAACACCAAAAGCTCAAACTGTAGATAAAGGAACTGAACCAAAAGCAGAAGATTCAATCGGTAACTTGAAAGATCTTCCTAAGGGTACAACAGTAGCCTTCAAGGATCCAGTAGACACAACAACACCAGGTGAAAAACCTGCGACAGCAGTGGTAACATACCCAGATGGATCTAAAGATGAAGTACCAGTTAAAGTAACTGTAAAAGATCCAAGTGCACCAGCTACAGATGCAGACAAGAATACTCCAACAGCGAAAGATCAAACTGTTAAACCAGGTGAAAAACCAAAAGCAGAAGATTCAATTGACAACCTCAAGGATCTTCCTAAGGGTACAACAGTAGAGTTCAAGACACCAGTAGATACAACTACACCAGGTGATAAACCTGCGACAGCAGTGGTAACATACCCAGATGGTTCTAAGGAAGAAGTTCCAGTTAAAGTAACTGTAAAAGATCCAAGTGCACCAGCTACAGATGCAGATAAGAACACTCCAGTAGCGAAAGATCAAACTGTTAAACCAGGTGAAAAACCAAAAGCAGAAGATTCAATTGACAACCTCAAGGATCTTCCTAAGGGTACAACAGTAGAGTTCAAGACACCAGTAGACACAACTACACCAGGTGATAAAGGAACTACAGTCGTTGTGACTTACCCAGATGGATCTAAGGATGAAGTACCAGTTAAAGTAACTGTAAAAGATCCAAGTGCACCAGCTACAGATGCAGACAAGAATACTCCAACAGCGAAAGATCAAACTGTTAAACCAGGAGATAAACCATCTGCTAAAGATTCAATCGGTAATGTCGGAGATCTTCCTAAGGGCACAACAGTAGAGTTCAAGACACCAGTAGACACAACTACACCAGGCGATAAAGGAACTACAGTCGTTGTGACTTACCCAGATGGATCTAAGGATGAAGTACCAGTTAAAGTAACTGTAAAAGATCCAAGTGCACCAGCTACAGATGCAGACAAGAATACTCCAACAGCGAAAGATCAAACTGTTAAACCAGGAGATAAACCATCTGCTAAAGATTCAATCGGTAATGTCGGAGATCTTCCTAAGGGCACAACAGTAGAGTTCAAGACACCAGTAGACACAACTACACCAGGTGATAAAGACGCTACAGTCGTTGTAACATACCCAGATGGATCTAAGGATGAAGTACCAGTTAAAGTAACTGTAAAAGATCCAAGTGCACCAGCTACAGATGCCGACAAGAACACTCCAACAGCGAAAGATCAAACTGTTAAACCAGGAGATAAACCATCTGCTAAAGATTCAATCGGTAATGTCGGAGATCTTCCTAAGGGCACAACAGTAGAGTTCAAGACACCAGTAGACACAACTACCCCAGGCGATAAAGGAACTACAGTCGTTGTGACTTACCCAGATGGTTCTAAGGATGAAGTACCAGTTAAAGTAACTGTAAAAGATCCAAGTGCACCAGCTACAGATGCAGACAAGAACACTCCAACAGCGAAAGATCAAACTGTTAAACCAGGAGATAAACCATCTGCTAAAGATTCAATCGGTAATGTCGGAGATCTTCCTAAGGGCACAACAGTAGAGTTCAAGACACCAGTAGACACAACTACACCAGGTGATAAAGGAACTACAGTCGTTGTAACATACCCAGATGGATCTAAGGATGAAGTACCAGTTAAAGTAACTGTAAAAGATCCAGAGAAGACATCTGATGCAGACAAGAACACTCCAACAGCGAAAGATCAAACTGTTAAACCAGGAGATAAACCATCTGCTAAAGATTCAATCGGTAATGTCGGAGATCTTCCTAAGGGCACAACAGTAGAGTTCAAGACACCAGTAGACACAACTACCCCAGGCGATAAAGGAACTACAGTCGTTGTGACTTACCCAGATGGTTCTAAGGATGAAGTTCCAGTTAAAGTAACTGTTGAAGAACCAAGTTCAACACCAACAGATGCAGATAAGAACGAGCCAACACCAAAAGCTCAAACAGTAGAACAAGGAACAACACCAAAAGCAGAAGATTCAATTGGTAATGTAAAAGATCTTCCTAAGGGCACAACAGTAGCCTTCAAAGATCCAGTAGATACAACAACACCAGGCGAAAAAGATGCGACAGTTGTTGTGACTTACCCAGATGGTTCTAAGGATGAAGTTCCAGTTAAAGTAACTGTAAAAGATCCAAGTGCCCCAGCTACAGATGCAGACAAGAATACTCCAGTAGCGAAAGATCAAACTGTTAAACCAGGAGATAAACCATCTGCCAAAGATTCAATCGGTAATGTAGATGATCTTCCTAAAGGAACAACAGTAGAGTTCAAGACACCAGTAGATACAACAACCCCAGGCGATAAAACACCAACAGTTGTTGTGACTTACCCAGATGGTTCTAAGGATGAAGTACCAGTTAAAGTAACTGTAAAAGATCCAAGTGCCCCAGCTACAGATGCAGACAAGAACACTCCAGTAGCGAAAGATCAAACTGTTAAACCAGGAGATAAACCATCTGCCAAAGATTCAATCGGTAATGTCGGAGATCTTCCTAAGGGCACAACAGTAGAGTTCAAGACACCGGTAGATACAACAACCCCAGGCGATAAAACACCAACAGTTGTTGTGACTTACCCAGATGGTTCTAAGGATGAAGTTCCAGTAACTGTTAAAGTAGTAGATCCAAGCACAGATGCGGATAAGAACACTCCAACAGCGAAAGAGCAAGCTGTAAACAAAGGTGAAACTCCAGACGCTAAGAAATCAATTGGTAATGTAGATGATCTTCCTAAAGGAACAACAGTAGAGTTCAAGACACCAGTAGATACAACAACCCCAGGCGATAAAACACCAACAGTTGTTGTGACTTACCCAGATGGTTCTAAGGATGAAGTTCCAGTAACTGTTAAAGTAGTAGATCCAAGCACAGATGCGGATAAGAACACTCCAACAGCGAAAGAGCAAGCTGTAAACAAAGGTGAAACTCCAGACGCTAAGAAATCAATTGGTAATGTAGATGATCTTCCTAAAGGAACAACAGTAGAGTTCAAGACACCGGTAGATACAACAACCCCAGGCGATAAAACACCAACAGTTGTTGTGACTTACCCAGATGGTTCTAAGGATGAAGTTCCAGTTAAAGTAACTGTAAAAGATCCAAGTGCCCCAGCTACAGATGCAGACAAGAACACTCCAACAGCGAAAGATCAAACTGTTAAACCAGGAGACAAACCAAATGCCAAAGATTCAATTGGAAATGTTAAAGATCTTCCTAAGGGTACAACAGTAGAATTCAAGGATCCAGTGGATACAACAACTCCAGGTGATAAGACACCAACAGTCGTTGTAACATACCCAGATGGTTCTAAGGATGAAGTACCAGTTAAAGTAACTGTAAAAGATCCAAGTGCCCCAGCTACAGATGCAGACAAGAACACTCCAACAGCGAAAGATCAAACTGTTAAACCAGGAGACAAACCAAATGCCAAAGATTCAATTGGAAATGTAGGTGATCTTCCAGAAGGAACAACCGTAGACTTCAAGACACCAGTAGATACAACAACCCCAGGTGATAAAGACGCTACAGTCGTTGTGACTTACCCAGATGGTTCTAAGGATGAAGTTCCAGTTAAAGTGACTGTAAAAGATCCAACTAATAAAGTCGTTAAAGATCCATCGGTAACACCAGTTACAGATCCAAGCAACTTGACTGATGCTGAGAAAGGTAAAGTAGCTGACGAAGTTAAGAAAGCTAATCCAACTGCGAAAGATATCAAGGTTAACAAAGACGGATCAGTAGTTGTAACCTTTGAAGATGGTACAACAGCTGTTATTCCAGCCGATAAGACAGTTAAGAAATCATCAGATAAAGTTAAGGAATCAGATGGAGTTAAGAATCCATCAGTAACCCCAGTTACAGATCCAAGCAACTTGACTGACGCCGAAAAAGCTAAAGTAGCTGACGAAGTTAAGAAAGCTAACCCAACCGCGAAAGATATTAAGGTTAACAATGATGGATCAGTAGTTGTAACCTTTGAAGATGGTTCAGTAGCAGTCATTCCAGCTGAAAAAGCTGTTACAGCTGCTAACCAAGATTCACCTGCTCAAGCACCAGCTAAGAAAGCAGGAGCGAAAGAATTGCCAAATACTGGTACAGAACAATCTAGCGCTTCACTTGCTTTAGCACTTCTTGCAGCAGCAACAGGCGGACTCCTCTTCGCTAAAAAACGTGAGGAAGAAGAGTAAGAAATTACTCAAATAAAGCAAAACTGAGAATCTCAATTCTATGAATTTGCTAGAAAAACCGTAAGAAGAAATTCTTACGGTTTTTTTGATGGATAATGATTAGGAGAAAGGGGAAATGTCAGTCTTACAGATCTTTAAAATGCTAAAAATTCAATTGAATAGCTGTTCAATGTATAGTTGATTGAAATAAGATGTGAACAAAGAGGTTAGGAAAGTCAAATTAAATTCTAAAAATGTTTTAGAATTTATATTGTACTACTCTAAGTTCAATCCACTATATATGCTATTTTTCCCATAGAAGAAAAGTTAATGTTGCCATCTTTCAAGTGTCTTGATGTAACATTGTAAAATTGTATGATGACAGAAAAAACGTTGATATCATCAACGTTTGAAACATAGGAACACCTCACAACTCTTCTTGCCTCTATTATACGACTTTACACAAAGAAAAGCCCTTGGAAACTTGACTTCCAAGGACTTTGTCTTCGTTCTAACGTTGAGAACATCAACGTTTTTTTAATATAATGGAGCCGGTGGGAGTCGAACCCACGTCCAAACACCTGCTAACATATTTGTCTACGACCATAGGTTATGTATTGTTTTAACAGCCCCTCGACACATAACTCAAGCCTAGGAACTGCGAGTCTATAAATCTCTTATCAAACTGCTAGACAAAGCCTGATCGTATCTCGCTAATAATAAGACCTGTCATCAGACACGAGCAATCCGAATCGGGTCACGCCTGCTGGTTTTTAGGCAGCTAGAGCGTAAGAAGTGTTATTTTTTGCAGTTATATTTAACTGGGCGTTTACGTCGCCACACGAGTCGCAAAATATGCCTCATAATGCCTGTCGAATCCGTAACGACCCCAAAAGACAATACAACTATTATACCTTATCTATTGGGAAAATGCAAAAACTGAGTAAAGATTAGCATTTGCTTTGTTTTTAGTGCTTGTCTGATACTCTAAGGGCTAAATATTTTTGCTACTTGTAAGAAATAATTGGGAAGGTTTATGGAGAAAGAGATGGTCTGAGCTGTAGAGTATTTGACTTGTTATTTCCGAGAAACCTTGTTGGCTGAGGCTTTCTTCAAGTTCAGAAATGATAAAACCGTGTGTCTCTCCAGCTGGTAGAGTAAAATCAGCAATAAAGAGTTGTCCGCCATGAGTCAAATGTTCCTTGAACATAGATAGACTGTCATCAAGATTAGGCATATGATGAAGAACTCGACTGACGATAATAAGGTCGAACTCTTCTTCAAGTGGTTCAAGTAATAAATCCTGTTGAATCAAGTATAGGTTTGCAAGTTTTTGACTGTCAATCTTGAGACGAGCTTGCGCAAGCATCTTGTCCGCAATATCAACCAAGGTCACTGATTTAGCTTGTTTGGCAAGAGGAAGGGCGATAAGGCCAGTTCCACCTCCAAAGTCTAGGATTGATTTGTTTGACAAATCAGGCACTTGTTTTATTAGATGCTGGCAAACAAGATCGGCCAGAAATTGATTTTTTGGAGAATCAAATGATTCTGCTCGATGATTAAAATGATGTTCCATATTTCTAGTCTAGCATAGAGTTTGTCAGTTTAACATTTCCTAGCTTATTTTTTAGTAAAGAAATAAGCAAAAAGATTTCTCTCAAAAGGCGGTGGGACAGAAATCGATAGACAAAGTCTCGATTTCGTAGTCCCAGCCCCGCGAGGATGATTAGGAGCATTTTGGAGTCTAAAAGACGAACAAAAAGTTCAATCAGCTACCGCGTCAATGTTTGATTGTTAATAAAAAGTGAGGTCGGGATTTTTTGTCCCAACCTCTTGTTATTCTGCAGCTTGTTGCCAACGTTTTGCTAGAGTCCGTGAAAGGCTTGAAATAGCTAGGTTGAAGCTGAAGTAGATTAGAGCGACCAGGATATATAAGCTGAAAACCTGTTCCGGTTCAAAGTATCGGCCCATGAGAATTTGACTGGCACCAAAAAGCTCTTGGAGGGCGATTACAGAGTATAAAAGACTTGTATCCTTAATCACTGTTACAAATTGAGAGATGATGGCAGGGAGCATCTTGCGGATGGCTTGCGGTAGGATGATGTGATAAAGGATTTGGCGATAGGAGAAACCTTGTGCCATCCCTGCCTCGTATTGTCCTTGATCCACTGCGTTAAGACCACCTCGGATAATTTCAGCCAGAGCTGCAGATGTAAAGAGAGTAAAGGCGGTGATTCCAGCTGGGGTAGATTTCATTTTAAAGACTAAAAAAATAGTGAAAATCCATAGTAAATTAGGAACATTTCGGACAAATTCAATGTAGACACTAGCAAGGATTCGTAATAGGGTGTTTTTTCCATTACGCATGACAGCGAGGATGGTTCCAATCAGTGTTGAAAGCGTGATAGCAATCAAAGAGATATAGAGGGTTAGACCAAAACCTTTTAAAATAAAGATGAGGTTGTCTAGACTGAGAACTTCAAGAATACTTTCCATAAAAACCTCCTAAAGTGAATAAGCTTTTTTGTTAGCTTGCTCCATTTTTCGTCCAAATTGGGCTACAGGGAAGCAGAGGGCAAAGTAGAAGAAGGCAGCACCTAAAAAGGCTGGGATGTAGTTGCCGTTGAGTGCGGACCAAGATTTGGTGACAAACATAAGATCAACTCCAGAAATGATAGCTACTGTCGAAGTATTCTTAATCAGGTTGACGACTTGGTTGGTCAAGGGAGGGAGAATGATGCGAAAAGCCTGCGGTAAGATAATCAGGCGCATTGCGTTTGCGTAGGTGAATCCTTGAGAAAGGGCGGCTTCGAGTTGGCCTCTAGGGATAGACTGAATTCCTGATCGAATGACCTCGGCGATATAGGCACCGTGGTAGAGTCCGACGCAAAGAACGGCAGTCCAGTAGATAGGAATCATGATAGTATGGTTACTAATCAGAGGCAAGCCGTAAAAGACAATAACGAACTGAACTAGGAGAGGGGTGTTTTGATAAAATTCGACAAAGATACGAGACAAGATCCGTAAACTACCATGTTTGCTAGTGGATAAGGTACCAAATAGGATGCCCAATAGCATGGCTAGGGTAAAAGAACCTAGAGCAATAGCTATAGTAAAGAGAAATCCGTTAAAAAATTGACCAAAATGTTGAAAATAAGCTGTCCAAGATGATAAATCTATCATGTAGCTACCTCCTTATTCTGCTGAGTGTTTGGAAGGTTTGAGATTGTAGCGACCGTATAACTCCTGCAAGGTCCCATCCTGACTCCATTTGACAACCAATTGATCTAGGTAGTCATTCAGTTGCGTGTTTGATTTTTTGGTTACAATACCATAGTCAGAAGGTTTGAAGCTATCGTCAAGTAGTTCAGTTCTTTTGCTGGTATACCCGGAAAGGATAGAACGGTCTACTGAGAAGGCATCAATCCGATGGGCGTGGAGGGAGGTGATCAATTCAGGATAAGAGCCGAGTTCGACAAATTTAAAGGATAGTCCTTTTTTATTACCTAGCTCTGTAATCAGCTTTTGGGTGATGGATCCTTGTGCGACTCCAATGGTTTTTCCGTTTAAATCTTCAATATCTTTAATCTTACCTGATTTATTTACCAAAAATCCACAGGCGTCTGTATAGTAAGGGCTGGTGAAGTTGTAGAGTTTTTTTCGTTCGTCAGTAATTGTGAAGGTGGCGATATCCATATCCACTTGTTCGTTGTCTAACAGAGGACCTCGAGTTTGAGCAGTAACTGGAACGTAGCGGACCTTGACCTTGAGTTGATCTGCAATCAGTTTGGCTAAATCTGTTTCAATACCTGAGAATTCTCCAGTTTTCGGGTTTTTATAGCCGAAATTAGGGACGTCTTGTTTGACGCCAACAACGATTTCTGCCTTTTTTTGGATATCTGAGATGCTGGTATCTGCTTGAACTGATGTCACAAATCCAATGCTTAAAAGACTGGTAACTACTGTTGCAAGAAAGAAATTCTTTTTCATAGGTGTCTCCTTATTTGACCTTATCACTTTCGTGGTTGATAATCTTGCTGAGAAATTGTTGGGCGCGTGGTTCACTTGGGTGATCAAAAAATGCATCCACATCTGTTGTATCGACCAGGACTTGCCCATCTGCCATAAAGATGATGCGATCAGCTACTTTACGAGCGAAGCCCATTTCGTGTGTGACGATGATCATATTCATGCCGTCGTGGGCTAGTTTTTTCATAACAGCTAGGACATCGCCGATTGTTTCGGGGTCGAGAGCTGAGGTTGGTTCGTCAAAGAGGAGGAGTTCAGGTTTCATAGCTAGACCTCTAGCGATAGCTACTCGTTGTTTTTGTCCGCCTGATAAGGTGGCTGGATAGGAATCTTTCTTATCCCACATATTTACAAATTCTAAATATTTTTGCGCAGTTTTTTGAGCCTCTTTGGGATCAATACCCAGTACTTTAATAGGTGCAAGAGTTACATTTTCTAACACAGTCTTATGTGGATAAAGATTAAAATGTTGGAAAACCATACCTACTTCCTTGCGGAGGGGGACCAAATCCTTTTGGCTAGCACCTGCCACTTGGTGTCCGTTTACCAGGAGACTTCCACTATCAATTGCCTCTAGACCATTGATAGTACGGATAAGGGTTGACTTTCCAGAACCAGATGGTCCAAGTAAAACAACAACTTGGCCTTTTTCAAAACGAAGGTTGATATTCTGGAGTGCGTGGTAGTCTCCGTAATACTTTTCAACAGCTTTAAATTCTACTAAAGTCATAATTCTTCTCCTTTGTGTTAGATTTTGTAACATTGATTCTACAACAAAAGCGTTTTCCTGTCAAATGATATTACAAAAAAATTAGTAAAATTTTGATAAAAGCAAAGCAGATAGAGAAAAACTGGAAATCATGTTATAATAAAACAATAGAATCGTAAGAAAGAGTGGATGATTTTTTTGATAATTCCTACTTATAATTGGCAATTTGCTCCGCAAGTTGAGGATGCGGATTTTACAAAGATAGCTAAGAAAGCTGGTTTGGGACCTGAAGTAGCTCGTTTGTTATTTGAACGAGGCATCAAGGATGAAACTAGTCTGAAAAAATTTTTAGAACCTTCTTTGGAGGATTTGCATGATCCCTACCTTTTAAATGATATGGAAAAGGCAGTGGAGCGGATTCGCCATGCTATTGAGCAAGGGGAACTGATTCTCATTTACGGGGACTACGATGCGGATGGGATGACTTCGGCTTCCATTGTCAAGGAAAGTTTAGAACAGTTAGGCGCTGAGTGCCTGGTTTATCTTCCCAATCGCTTTACGGATGGTTATGGTCCAAATGCCAGTGTCTACAAATATTTTATCGAACAGCAGGGTGTGTCTTTGATTGTGACGGTGGACAATGGTGTGGCGGGGCATGAGGCCATTGATTTGGCTCAGTCTATGGGAGTGGATGTCATTGTGACTGACCACCATTCTATGCCTGAGGTTTTACCAGATGCCTATGCTATTATCCATCCTGAACATCCAGGGGCGGACTATCCTTTCAAGCATTTGGCGGGTTGTGGTGTCGCATTTAAGTTGGCTTGTGCCCTTTTAGAAGAAGTGCAGGTTGAGTTGTTGGACTTGGTTGCCATCGGTACAATTGCCGATATGGTCAGCTTGACGGACGAAAATCGTATCATGGTCCAGTATGGTCTTGAGGTCTTGCGCAACACTCAACGAATGGGTCTACAAGAAATGTTTGAAATTGCTGGGATTTCGAGTAGTGATGTGACAGAAGAAACGGTCGGTTTTCAGTTGGCACCTCGTTTAAATGCCTTAGGGCGCTTGGATGATCCCAATCCAGCTATTGATTTGTTAACTGGATTTGACGATGAGGAAGTGCATGAAATCGCCCTTTTGATTCATCAAAAGAATGAAGAACGTAAGGAAATTGTTCAGTCGATTTACGATGAAGCCAAGGGCATGGTGGATCCTGATAAAAGTGTTCAAGTTTTGGCTAAGGAAGGCTGGAATCCGGGGGTTCTTGGAATTGTAGCTGGGCGCTTGCTTGAAGAACTAGGTCAGACAGTCATTGTACTGAATATCGAAGATGGACGAGCCAAGGGGAGTGCGCGAAGCATTGAAGCAGTCGATATCTTTGAAGCTTTGGACCCGCATCGGGAACTATTTATCGCCTTTGGTGGTCACGCAGGTGCTGCAGGTATGACCCTTGAAGTGGATAAGTTGGAAGTCTTATCTGATCTTTTGGAAGCCTATATTCGAGAAAAAGGTGCAGATGCCCAAGGTAAAAACAATCTATTTTTAGATGAAGAACTGGACTTAGAGATCTTGAGTTTGGAGACAGTGAAAAGTTTTGAACGCCTAGCTCCTTTTGGGATGGATAACCAAAAACCTGTCTTTTATATTCGAGATTTTCAAGTTGAAAATGCTCGCGTTATGGGGGTTGGTAATGCTCATCTCAAGCTGAAAATTTCCAAAGGTGAGGCTAGTTTTGAGGTGGTCGCTTTTGGTCAAGGGAAATGGGCGACTGAATTCTCACAGACCAAGCAATTGGAATTGGCGGTGACTCTCTCTGTCAATCAATGGAATGGACAAACAACCTTGCAGTTGATGATGGTTGATGCCCGTGTAGAAGGTGTCCAGCTCTTTAACATCCGTGGTAAGAATGCCCTGTTACCTGAAGGTGTACCTGTTTTGGACTTTACGCAAGAGTTACCTGATGTGGCCTCTTGTTCAGCTATTGTCGTTAAGAATATCCCTGAGGATATATCCCTCCTTAAGAAAATCTGTCAGGAGCAGGAGTTTTCAGCTCTTTACTTTAAAAATGATATCGCTAAGGCTTACTACTTGACGGGCTATGGCACAAGAGAGCAGTTTGCAAAATTGTATAAAACCATCTATCAGTTCCCAGAGTTCGATATTCGCTATAAACTCAAGGATTTGGCAGCCTATCTCAAGATTGAGCAAATCCTATTAGTCAAAATGATTCAGATATTTGAAGAGCTTGGCTTTGTGACCATTGAAAATGGAGTCATGAGGGTAAATAAAGAGGCTGAAAAGCGTGATATGGCTGAAAGTCAGATTTATCAAAAGCTAAAACAAACTGTTAAAGATCAGGAGATTATGGCGCTTGGAACAGTCCAGGAAATCTATGATTTCTTGATGGAAAAAAGTGAATAGAGATCGAAAGAGTTGGCTTGCTGACTCTTTTTGTTTGCTATCAAAAATCTCATCAATAAAAGGAATTTAGTGCTATAATGAGAGGAGTGAAGGACTGTTGAACATTGTTGAAGAAAGTTATACTCTTCGAAAATCTCTTCAAACCACGTCAGTGTCGCCTTACCGTATATGTGTTACTGACTTCGTCAGTTCTATCCACAACCTCAAAACGGTGTTTTGAGCAACCTGCGGCTAGCTTCCTAGTTTGCTCTTTGATTTTCATTGAGTATTAGTCTCAAAAGTACCAGAGAAGTTAGTCGGAGGAGAAAATGGAAAAAGAGAAGAAAAAGAAATTACTGGCAGAGTATAAGCAGCAACAGAAGAAAGAATTTGAAGCAAGTTTACCGATACCAAGGGAAATATTTTTAGACTTGTTTGATTTTTTAGATCAGGAGTTAGAGTCGCTGACTTGTTATGACGCTTTTCTTTTGAGAAATTATGTTTAAAAGTATTTTGGATAAATCCCTTGGTAAAACAAGTGGAAGTTACTTTGAAAAATTAGTTGAGAAATCACCTTAAAAAATCAAAAACGATTTAACTTGTCAAAGCAGAGGTTTATTGTTATAATAGGTAAGATGGAGGCGTTATGGCACTTAAAAAAGCAAGTCTAGCCTGTGCGGTTTGTGGTTCTAGAAACTATTCGATTAAGATTAGTGGCAATCCAAAACCAACACGCTTAGAAGTAAATAAATTTTGTAAACACTGTGGCAAGTACACCACACACCGAGAAACGAGATAGGAGAAAACGATGCGTTTTATTAAGGATATTTTTAAACTTCTTAAAGAAACAACTTGGCCGACTCGCAAGGAAAGTTGGTTAGATTTTAAATCTATCATGGAATACACTGCTTTCTTTGTAGTGATGATTTATATTTTTGACCAATTGATTGTTAGCGGATTGATTCGTTTTATTAATATTTTTTAAAATAAGCTAAGAAAAAGATCTAGTCGCTGAAATTCTTCAGTTAGGAAAGGAAAAAACATGGATAGTTTTGATAAAGGATGGTTTGTGCTACAAACTTACTCTGGCTATGAAAATAAAGTAAAAGAAAATCTATTGCAACGTGCACAAACATACAATATGCTAGAAAATATTCTACGTGTTGAAATTCCTACACAAACAGTGCAAGTAGAAAAAAATGGAAAGAAAAAAGAAATCGAAGAAAATCGCTTTCCAGGTTATGTTCTTGTAGAAATGGTGATGACCGACGAAGCATGGTTTGTTGTACGTAACACACCAAACGTAACAGGATTCGTAGGTTCACACGGAAATAGATCAAAACCAACTCCACTTTTGGAACAAGAAATTCGCGATATTTTAGTTTCTATGGGTCAAACTGTCCAAGAATTTGATATTGATGTCGAAGTTGGTCAAACTGTTCGTATTATTGACGGAGCTTTCGCAGATTACACAGGTAAGATCACAGAAATTGATAACAATAAAGTTAAGATGATTATCTCAATGTTTGGTAATGATACAGTTGCAGAAGTAAATCTTAATCAGATTGCAGAACTTTAATCAAAAATATTATCAATATAAAATCACAAACAAAGACAACTGTAGAGACAACGGTTGTCTTTTTATCTCTCATCTGTCTTCCTCAATACTTCCTAATACACCTTGGACTCAAAAAAACACAAAACAGAAACCAAAGCCCCTCTTTCCCCCTTTCTCTGCTATACTACAAGCAGAGAAAGGGGGAAAGCAAATGCTTGAAAAGAATTATGAGAAGTTAAAAGGAATTGTTCATAAATGTAGAAAAGACTACTATCTCCACCTGTGGGAGAAAGAGGATTGGGACCAAGAAGGCATGATCTGTCTCCATGAACTTCTAGAACACCATCCAGAATTAGTGGAAGAAGAAAAGAAACTCTACGTCTACTTCAAAACAAAATTTCGCAATCGAATCCTTGATAGCGTCAGAAAACAAGAGAGTCAAAAGCGTCGCCTAGACCGGATGGCCTATGAAGAAGTAGGGGGAGATTAGCCATCGCCTACCAGAAGGAGGATTGTGGTTGGATGACTACTACGCTCTTCATGAATTGTTGGATACTTATAGAAGAAAATTACCAGAAGATAAGCAAGAAGCCTACGAACGCCTCTGGGCAGACGAACGATTTAAAGGCCGCAAAGCCCTTCTCATAGAGCTGAAGGAAACATTACAAGACTTCTAAAAAAAAATTAAAAAAAGGTGTTGACAAAGTAAGAAAAGTCGGTATAATAGTAAGAGTTGAAAATAACAACTCCGGTCCGTTGGTCAAGGGGTTAAGACACCGCCTTTTCACGGCGGTAACACGGGTTCGAATCCCGTACGGACTATAGTATGTTACAGATGAAACACTAGATGAAAAAAATTAAAAAAAGTTTCAAAAAAGTGTTGACAAGCGAAAGCGACTGTGATATACTAATATAGTTGTCACTTGAGAGAAGTGAGTGACAGAGGCCTTTGAAAACTGAACAAGACGAACCAATGTGCAGGGCACTACAACTAAGGTTGTAGTACTGAACAATGAAAAAAACAATAAATCTGTCAGTGACAGAAATGAGTGAGAACTCAAACTTTTAATGAGAGTTTGATCCTGGCTCAGGACGAACGCTGGCGGCGTGCCTAATACATGCAAGTAGAACGCTGAAGGAGGAGCTTGCTTCTCTGGATGAGTTGCGAACGGGTGAGTAACGCGTAGGTAACCTGCCTGGTAGCGGGGGATAACTATTGGAAACGATAGCTAATACCGCATAACAGTAGATATTGCATGATATCTGCTTGAAAGGTGCAAATGCATCACTACCAGATGGACCTGCGTTGTATTAGCTAGTTGGTGAGGTAACGGCTCACCAAGGCGACGATACATAGCCGACCTGAGAGGGTGATCGGCCACACTGGGACTGAGACACGGCCCAGACTCCTACGGGAGGCAGCAGTAGGGAATCTTCGGCAATGGACGGAAGTCTGACCGAGCAACGCCGCGTGAGTGAAGAAGGTTTTCGGATCGTAAAGCTCTGTTGTAAGAGAAGAACGAGTGTGAGAGTGGAAAGTTCACACTGTGACGGTATCTTACCAGAAAGGGACGGCTAACTACGTGCCAGCAGCCGCGGTAATACGTAGGTCCCGAGCGTTGTCCGGATTTATTGGGCGTAAAGCGAGCGCAGGCGGTTAGATAAGTCTGAAGTTAAAGGCTGTGGCTTAACCATAGTACGCTTTGGAAACTGTTTAACTTGAGTGCAAGAGGGGAGAGTGGAATTCCATGTGTAGCGGTGAAATGCGTAGATATATGGAGGAACACCGGTGGCGAAAGCGGCTCTCTGGCTTGTAACTGACGCTGAGGCTCGAAAGCGTGGGGAGCAAACAGGATTAGATACCCTGGTAGTCCACGCCGTAAACGATGAGTGCTAGGTGTTAGACCCTTTCCGGGGTTTAGTGCCGCAGCTAACGCATTAAGCACTCCGCCTGGGGAGTACGACCGCAAGGTTGAAACTCAAAGGAATTGACGGGGGCCCGCACAAGCGGTGGAGCATGTGGTTTAATTCGAAGCAACGCGAAGAACCTTACCAGGTCTTGACATCCCTCTGACCGCTCTAGAGATAGAGCTTTCCTTCGGGACAGAGGTGACAGGTGGTGCATGGTTGTCGTCAGCTCGTGTCGTGAGATGTTGGGTTAAGTCCCGCAACGAGCGCAACCCCTATTGTTAGTTGCCATCATTCAGTTGGGCACTCTAGCGAGACTGCCGGTAATAAACCGGAGGAAGGTGGGGATGACGTCAAATCATCATGCCCCTTATGACCTGGGCTACACACGTGCTACAATGGCTGGTACAACGAGTCGCAAGTCGGTGACGGCAAGCTAATCTCTTAAAGCCAGTCTCAGTTCGGATTGTAGGCTGCAACTCGCCTACATGAAGTCGGAATCGCTAGTAATCGCGGATCAGCACGCCGCGGTGAATACGTTCCCGGGCCTTGTACACACCGCCCGTCACACCACGAGAGTTTGTAACACCCGAAGTCGGTGAGGTAACCTTTTAGGAGCCAGCCGCCTAAG
Source organism: Streptococcus sp. DTU_2020_1001019_1_SI_AUS_MUR_006 (assembly GCF_032340315.1). Taxonomy (NCBI): domain Bacteria; kingdom Bacillati; phylum Bacillota; class Bacilli; order Lactobacillales; family Streptococcaceae; genus Streptococcus; species Streptococcus sp. DTU_2020_1001019_1_SI_AUS_MUR_006. Next base: position 822,184 of record NZ_CP135436.1, read on the forward strand.
GTGGGATAGATGATTGGGGTGAAGTCGTAACAAGGTAGCCGTATCGGAAGGTGCGGCTGGATCACCTCCTTTCTAAGGATAAGGAATGCACATTGGTCTTGTTTAGTCTTGAGAGGTCTTGTGGGGCCTTAGCTCAGCTGGGAGAGCGCCTGCTTTGCACGCAGGAGGTCAGCGGTTCGATCCCGCTAGGCTCCATTGGTGAGAGATCACCAAGTAATGCACATTGAAAATTGAATATCTATATCAAATAGTAACAAGAAAATAAACCGAAAACGCTGTAGTATTAATAAGAGTTTATGACTGAAAGGTCAGAAAAA